>JBAWVS010000051.1 GCA_037147175.1 bacterium | reverse complement strand
TTTTGATGGTTCCGTCGATTTTATGGTCTGCTTATCTTGTAGGGTTATATTTTACTTTCTGGTTATTTAACAATACTTCATGGGCAATGTGGTCTTTAAATCATAAATTATTTTAAAAACCCATATACGATTAATGTCTAAAACCACTAAAAATCAAAGAGCGGAAAGATTAAAAATATTTTCTGAACAATTAACTCTTTTAAATTTATTTAATGCTTATTTTGATTGCAGACGCAATAAACGAAATACAATAAATGCACTTACTTTTGAATTTGAGCTTGAACTAAACTTAATGAAGCTTTATAGCGAATTAAAAGAAGGCACTTATACTATCGGGAAAAGTATCTGTTTTATAGTTACTGATCCAAAGTATAGAGAAGTCTGGGCAGCTGATTTTAGAGACCGAATTGTTCATCACCTTGTTTATAATGCTGTAAAAGACCGATTTTATAACCGTTTTGTTCATGATACTTTTAGCTGTATTCCTAAAAAGGGTACTCTTCATGCCTGCAAACGTTTACAGCATTACGCAAAGAGTGCTACTTCAAATTATACGAAAAAATCATATTATCTTAAGGCTGATATCGCTAATTTCTTTGTCAGTATTGATAAAGCTATTCTTTTTGAGGAATTAAAGCGTTATATACCGGAAGATTGGATAATTAGCCTTATTGAGCAAATTATATACAATGATCCACGACAAAAAGCAATAATTCAGTCTGAGCCTAAACTATTTCAATTATTACCGGCTAAAAAAAGTTTATGGAACACACCAAATTCTCATGGCTTGCCAATAGGTAATCTTACAAGCCAATTTTTCAGCAACGTTTATTTGAACTTGCTGGATCAATTTATTAAACATGAACTAAAATGCAAATATTATTGCCGATATGTTGATGATTTTGTAATTTTACACGATGATCCGAAGCAATTAAATGAATGGTATGATAAGATAGATCAATTTCTTAAAAACCGTCTTAAATTAAAGTTACATCCCCATAAAAAGTCTATAAATACTGTTTTTTCAGGAATTGATTTTGTTGGTTTCATAATAAAGCCTGCTCGTATGTATTTACGAAAGAAAACTATTAATAAAGCCTTTTATACTGTAAAAAAGTGGGGAAATAACTCTGACAGATTAAACGGGAAGACTTTAAAAAGCTTCCGTGCAACCATGAATAGCTATCTTGGCATGTTGCGCCAGACAAAAGGATATAATATACGCAAAGCACTTTGTTATAAAATCAATAATCTGTTTATTCATTCAGATGAAGATTATTCAAAGCTTTTATTACCATGTACAGATTTACCGGTAAGAACAGCCGTCAGATTATGATTTAAGCCTCTATTTTAAGACTCCTGAAGGGAATTTTACTTGCCTTATAACGGCTTGTATACTGCTTATTTGTTGAAGTATTTAACTTTTTTTATAATGTGATACAATGATATATATGTATTACTAATCGAGGTTTATTATTTTATGGCAATTAATAAAAATATGATGTCATTAAGACTTCCTGAAGAAACTAAAACAAAACTCGAATTACTAGCAGATGCAACGGATAGAAACAAGTCTACTCTTGTACTGGAAGCGATAGACAACTATTTAGAGGTTCAATCATGGCAGATTGCAGCTATTCAAGAGGGCATAAGACAAGCTGATAACGGTGAGTTTGTATCACATACTGAGATAAAGTCTAAATGGTTGAAGAAGAAGGCCGCTCAATAGATGGACATAATTTACACACCGGCAGCCAATCAAGATTTAGACGATATTGAATCATATATTTTTAAAGATAATCCCACAGCCGCAATAGATGTAATTTTAACTATATTAGATAAAGTTGAAACTATTATTGTAAATAATCCGAGTATAGGCAGAAAAGGAAGGATACTGGGAACAAGAGAGTTTGTAGTAAATGATTTGCCTTATATCATCCCATACAGAGTGAAGAATGGAGCTTTAGAAATCCTCAGAGTTATACATACTTCAAGAAAGTTCCCTATAAAATGATTGATAGATTTAAATTGCAAATGTTAGCTAAGTATTTTAAATTATTGGACGTAAGGTGTATAACGTTAAGCGTCTTTTTTACGGATGCGGAGTTATAGCAATAATGGTTATTACCTGTTTGCCAGGTCCATAATACCAAAAGATTCTATACGCAGCAGGAGTTTTATTCTCAGCATAAGACTCAAAAATTTCTTCTCCATTTGGGCCGCTCAAAGAATAATATTTATGAGTGTTTAAGATTGAATGTTTTGGATTTAATTCAAGATTTCCCAATGCTTTTCTAACCGCTTTAAGTCGTTTTTGTAAGCTTTTATTACTCTCCAACTCATTGAGATCATTATCCGCTTGTTCTGTAAATTCTAATTCGAAAGGCATTTATTCGATCTCATCATCTGCATATTGAGAAAAACTTTTTCTTTTCTTAATTTTGCCTTGAGCTGCATCTTCTAGACCTTTTCGTACTTTTTTTATGGCTTCAGGATTTTGATATAGCCATGCTTCACGTGCTGGAATTTCAATTTGTGGCTCAAGTACAATTGTTCCATCGTCATTAAAGCTTGCTTTGTAGCTACTTATGTTTTTAACTACAGCAATACCAAGAGAGATACGTCCTTTTGGATCAGGTCTTAAAATTCTTTCTTCAGTAGACATTATTATTTCCTCGTGTTTTATTAACTTAATTTTAGTATATCATATTGTGGGAATAATTCAAGGTGGGAATTTACAAAAAACCCACC
Organism: bacterium; assembly: GCA_037147175.1. NCBI lineage: Bacteria > bacterium. The sequence goes on along the minus strand of JBAWVS010000051.1, from coordinate 16,159 downwards.
TTGAATTATCCAAGTAGCTTTTATTCTTTTCAAAACGTTTAGCTTAAGTAGCCAAAAATCTGCTTGCCTTAGTTGTTAAAAGTGTAGATCCTCAATTGTTACTTTTTAGATAGATTTTTAAATCATATTAAATTTTGAACAGCTACATGGCATTTTAAAAGTTCTGGAGGTATTGAAACTATCAATACATGCCCGTAAACCACTAGAAATATACCTAGCCCTTTTAAAAAATCAATCCAAGCTAATATGTTTTTCATTAATCCATAACTCCCAAAACTATACAGGTTGTAGTCAAATTCAATATAGATTTATAAAAACTTTAACAGTTTATTAATAATAATTGACTACAACTTGATCTATATCAGGAATTGTTACGCCGTCTGTGTTGTACAAAACAGCTTTAAAGTCCAGACTACCTGCACCTGAGGCAAATTCATAATTATGCAGCCCTTGTATTATGTCAGCGGATGTGTTTGCAGCTGAAGCCGCCGAACAGTCTGTAGTAGCTACCCATACGGAATTAGTACTGTCCCATGTTTTGCATGTTGCCAAGTTATCAAAAGATACCGCCATTTTATGTAGGCATTAGCGTTGTCAACACTTTGATTTATTGGGTCGATCCACTTTCTGCTGGCTAACTCACTAACTATAGAATTATATATGAACCCGACTATATGCTGAAGAAGATGTTCCTTCAGCAGAGGCACTAACCATTGGCATTTCACTTGTTCCTTCAGTAAGCCTAGCCTAAACTATTGTAAACAAGGAGATTAAGGCAAGTCAATTCGAGAAATCACTATAATTTATATTTAATTGCTCCTTTGTCTCTCCATATATTGAAAACATTTTTATTTGGATAGGAGGCGAGGATGATTTTAGATAAGAAAATTATAGGAAAAAGAGTTAAAAAAATCAGACTTGAAAAGGGTTTAACACAAGCGGAATTAGCCGAAATGTGTAATTTGTCGACTTCATATATAAGCTGTATCGAAACCGGCAAAAAGAGACCCAGTTTAAAATCTTTAGAGAAATTAGGTAAGAGCCTGCATGTTAAAGTTGAATCATTTTGGGTTGTAAATCTAAAAAATGCCCACAGGGAATGCGAATCGGATTTGATACAAATATGTAGAGATTTTAACAGTAATCAAAAACAAATGTTATTTGAAATCGCCCTAATAATAAAAAAATTTAGTTAAAATTTGACTATAAGTCACAAAATTTGACTACCGGTTTATGTTCTTTTTATTTTTTGTCTTTTATACTTTCAAAATGGGTAAAACAGAATAATGAGTGAAGATAAAATACAAATGAAAAATACTGAAGATCAAAAAGAAAAAATACGAAAAAAATACAAAGGAATTGATTTTGATGAATTGCAGATAATCCCTGCTAAACCGCATCTAAATTTCTATGAAGATGGAAGTGCAAAACGTGTGGCTGTTTACGCACGTGTTTCAACCGATGACCCTAGACAAACTTCTTCTTATGAATTACAAAAAAATCATTATATGGATTTTATTGACAGATATAAAAGCTGGGAACTTGTAGATATATACGCAGATGAGGGAATTTCAGGAACATCACTAAAACGTAGGGATGCTTTTGCTAGGATGATAAAAGACTGTGAAACAGGGAAAATTGACTTAATTTTGACAAAAAGTGTATCCAGATTTGCCCGTAATGTGGTTGATTGCATCAAGACTTCAAGAGAATTAAAACAATTAAAACCTCCTGTTGGTATTTTATTTGAGATAGAAAACATTAACACACTCGATCCTGAGAGTGAAATGCATTTGATTTATAAAGCCAGTAACGCACAGGAAGAGTCGCACAATAAAAGCAGAACTATGAATGCATCTATTGATATGCGCTTCAGGCGAGGAATTTTCTTAACACCATCCCTGCTTGGTTACGATACAGATGATGATGGCAATCTTGTTATAAATCAGGAAGAAGCAAAAATAGTACGCCTTATTTTCTTTATTTATATTTATGGATATTCCTGTCGCCAGATAGCAGAAACTCTTACACGGCTTTGTCGTAAAACAAAAAAGGGTAATACTGTGTGGTCAGCAGGAGCAATTTTGCCAATTCTTCAAAACGAACGCCATTACGGTGCTGTGCGGGCAAGAAAAACATGGACACCCAATTATTTAGACCATAAGTCAAAAAAGAACAATCGGGACAGAGCCCAATACCTACAAGAAGAGCATCATGACGGGATTATTTCCAGAGATAATTTTATAGCTGTACAAAGACTTATCAGCAATGCAAAATATGGACATAAAGGCTTTTTGCCTGAATTAAATGTTGTTCAGGAAGGTGTTCTTACAGGTTTTGTATCAATAAATCCAAGATGGGCAGGCTTTAAAGCAAAAGATTACCAAAAAGCTTCTGACAGTGTGTGTCCATTTAATGAAGATGGAGAAGAAAACATCGAGATAGAAGCACAATCGGGCGATTTTGACTTGCGAAATTTTGAGGTTGCTCGTTCACAATTTTTTGATACAACAAACAAAATATGCGTGACGTTTTCTTTGAAAAATATACAATTTAGCACAGAATGTATTCGTAAATTTGAAAAAATCGAATATGTTGAAATGCTGGTTAATCCGAATGAAAAATTATTTGCTGTTAGACCGGGTTCTGAAAAAACAAGAAACGCTGTTCAATGGGGAAAAGCCCGTAATAACTTGTATTGTTCTCGGAATATAAGTTGTGCTGCATATAGCAAAACTTTATACGAATTGTTTGATTGGAATCCTGAATATAAATATAGAGTAAGAGGAATCCGCAGGCAAAAAGATGATGAAATTTTACTAATTTTTAATATGAATGAAACCGAAATATTTATTTCACAAATAATATCTGAGGAAGAGCCTTCTGATGAGCAGCTGACAAAAGGCTTAATACCTTTTACTAACGGACCTAATAAAGATATTATTGCGTATCCTCCAACATGGGCAAATACTTTTGGAAATGACTATTACAGCCAGTATCAGGCAAAAGAATGGGCTCTTCTCAATGAAGAAAGCGAATGGAAAGCTAAAGAAGAAGGAAAGCCTTATACAGAATCGGATTTAGAAGTAACAAATCCTGATGAAGTAGAACTCAACATACAAAACATTATGAATGATATGCAACAGGAGATTATTAATGACGGAGAATGAGATACAAGAAGCAGCAGCAATAACTACAGATATTGATGCTATTGAAGATACAAGTTTTAGTTATGATGGATACGAAGTTGTTCGGGGCGAGTATTTTGCTCATTTATTTGAACCTTCCATTACTTTTAATAATTTCAGAATTTCACTAAATACCGCTTGTCTAAAGAGATTGCCTGATATTGATTTTGTCCAAATACTTATTAATTCCGAAGAAAAAAAGCTTGCTGTCAGACCTTGCAGTGGCGATGAAAAGGATTCTTTCCTATGGTGTACCCCAAAGCGAAAACCTAAACATATCACTTGCCGTGTATTTTTTTCAAAAATTATTCACTTGATGGATTGGAATGCTGAGTACAGGTATAAACTGCTCGGAAAATTGATTAAAAGCGGTAATGAATATTTGTTTACTTTTGATTTGACTGCAACGGAAATTTATCAAAGGACAGAACAGGAAGGTGAAAAACCAAAAACATCTCGTACTCCTGTTTTCCCTGCCCAATGGCAAAATCAGTTTGGTCTCCCGGTAGAAGAACATCGCAAACAGCTTCAAATAAATATATTCAACGGTTATACGGTCTTTGGAATTAAAGATAAAGCAAATAAGGCTCAAGAACAACAGGAGATTGTTGCCCAGCCGGAGGAAATAAATCATGAGTAAAAATAAAACGTTAAAACCTGCAATTTCAGTGAACCTTAAAAGACCTGTAATCCGAATTCATAAAGATACTCTTCATTCTATCGGAAATCCTGATTATGTTCTGTTATTAGTGAATCCAAAAGAAGGCACACTTGCCGTTTTGCCAAGTGACAGGTCAGACCCTAAAGCGCACCATATTTCCAAAAAGTCGCTTACAAATAAAAAATCTTTTGAATTATACAGCTCTTCTCTGGTTAAAAATTTGCGAAATCTTTGCAGTGATTGGGAAAATGATAAATCCTATAGAATCTATGGAGAAACAGTTCAAAATCAAGACATTATCAGGTTTGATATGGCAGAAGCTGTTTCTATAAATGAATGAGGGCTGGACTTATGGCAGAAAAACAAATTTACAATTTACAAATAGACGAAAATTTTAAAAAATTAATTCCTCCGCTTACTCAAAATGAATATATGCAGTTAGAGGAAAATATTTCAAAAGACGGTTGCCGTGAGCCATTGTGTGTCTGGGGAAAGACAATAGTTGACGGACATAATCGTTATGAAATCTGTACTCGCTTAAAAATACCATTTTTTATACAACAGATAGATTTTAACAATAAAGATGAAATAACTGCTTGGATTTGTGCAAATCAGCTTGGACGCAGGAATATCTCCGAAGAAACTAGAAAATATTTAATTGGAAAAAGATATGAAATAGAAAAGAAACTTGGTACTCGAAATATTTTAGGCAAAAATCAATTTTCGGAAAAAGAGGTTAGTGATACAATTTACCATAAACCTCAAATTCAAGAGGGACAAGGATTGACAGCAGAAAGAATTGCTAAAGAATATCATATTTCAGAAGCAACAGTAAGGAAATATGGTAGTTATGCAAAATCAATAGATACATTGGCAAAGAAAGAGCCTGAGCTTATTCCTGAAATTTTAACAGGAAAAGTGAAAATTTCTCATGATAATATTTCAAAACTGGCAAAACAGCCATCTGAAGTAGTTAATAATGTAAAAACTCAATTAAGTAGCAATAATAGTGATTTTGTAAACTATTCTAAAGCTCGCAAGGTTATTCCTGAAAAAAAAGAACAAAAAACAGTGAAAGATATGCCTGCTTATGACCCTGATGCTGAAATAGTAAGTCTTTCTTTAACGATTCCCTCGTGGGTTGGTTCTATTAACAGAACATTAAGAATTGCGGATATTGATAAAACGTCCGTAAAAGCCAGGGAAAAATTACAAAATGAATTAAAACAATTAAAGTATACAATAGACGTGATGTTATTAGCAGTAGAGGAGGATTCATGAAAGATTATAGTCAATTTGTTCCAGATGTATATTTTGAAAAGATTCCAATTAAAAATTTGGTATCAAGTCAGGCATATCAACGTAAATTAAGACGTTTAGAAGTTAAACGTACAGTTAAAGATTTTAATCTTCATCAGATAAATCCGGTGAAGATCAGTAGAAGAGATGGATTAAACTATGTTTTTAACGGACAACATACAATTGAAACAATAGCAGCTGCTTCCGGTTCTCGTGAAACTCCTGTCTGGTGCATGATATATGATGATTTACATTATAAAAAAGAAGCTAGTGTTTTTGCTCGTCAGCAAAACCATGTAAAACCATTAAGTGCCTATGAAATTTTCATGGCAAATATTGAAGCAGGCGAGGAGCAACAGCTTATAATTAAGAACTTGGTCGAATCATATGGGCTACATATTACTACATCAAAAGCTCCCGGTGGAATAGGTGCTATTTCAACTCTTGAATATATCCATGAAAAATTCGAGCTTGATGTGCTTGATCGGACATTGAGACTTAGCATAGGAACTTGGGAAGGGGAAAAGAATTCATTAGCTGGAATTATATTAAGAGGAATCGCCAAATTAATTGTGGCTTATGAAGAGGAATTAAAAGAAACTATTTTTAAAGAAAAAGTTGGCAGGTGTTCCATAAAAGAATTATCAAGAATGGCAAAAGACCGTAAAGCCGGTTCAATAGGATATGCAGAAGCCATGCTGATTCTATACAATAAAAAAATGCGTATGCCCTTAAAATGGGAGAAATTATATAAAACCACGGATGAGGAACAGGAAGAACTTATAGAATATGAAGAAGGCAAAAATTAATAAAAAAAGCTGTTATATATGCCGGAAACTTTTTCAATTATTCACTAATGAAAAACTAACATTTGAAAAAAAGAGAGGTTGGTGGTCAATTTGACCACCAACCTCAAGCTCCGAAAGGAAAGAGGTTTTAAGCTAAAAGAGTTACCAGAGAATATACTTTTAATCCTGAAGAAAAATTTGAATTTCTTTTAAAATTTCGACCTTTTCTTTTTCTCCAAGTTTTAAATAAGGTCTTGCGGGAATTTCAACTTTTTTATTTCTGCCGGTATTACCTCCAAATTGATGAATAGCAGCATAAACCTTATTTGTCCTGACTACAGCAGAACTTTCATCAGATTTGCTTGTTATAGAAGCTGCAAGTTCTCCTCTGACTTGTAAAATTCTGCCGAGCCAATACCCTTTTTTAGTTCGCTGTTTTATTGTAGACTTAGCAAGTCCCTGCCATTTATCTGGACGACCTTCTCTTTCAAAGTTTTCCTCGACAGAATCCAGCATAATTCCTGAAATATTTTTCATAAGAGGGCGAAGATTTGCAGCTTTGGAAATTAACTTTTTTAAAAGCTGCTGTATTTCTTTATCATCAACCTTTATTTCTATCGGTTCCGGCATTAAATTTCTCCTTTATAGGATAATTGGCTATTATAAGTTCTTTAAACATTTTATTTTTTCGGTCTTCGCCTTGTATATTGTTAATGCCGTTCAGCCTTTCCACCGCAATCATTTCATAGCCTTTATAAAGCTCACGAATTTTTGGGGAATCGTCATAGGAAAGCAAAAATCTGCCCTGAATGTTTCCGAGTGTTTCTCTTAATCTTTCATGTTCAAAGCCTTTTGTAGATGTTGTATAATAACCGGCACCGTAAGAATATGGTGGGTCGCAATAGAAAAATGCATCTTCATGATCATATTGCTTGATGAATTTCTCAAAATCCCTGTTTTCAACCATAACTTTATCGAGCCTTTTACAAATGGCATCAATTTTAAGCAGGACATTTCCCTGACTTTTGCATGCGCCGCCGGTTGATTTTTTGACACAACCAAAAGTATCGCCTTTTCCGCCAAATGAGCGGGAGATAAGGAAGAGAAAACTTGCGGCTCTTTGAATATCGGTTATTCCTTCTGTATTTAGAAACTGCATAAAGATTTCCCTGCTGCCCAGAAGATACTGCAATTCTTCCTTTAAGGCATTTGGATGATATTTTACAATTCTGAATAAATTTACAAGCCTGCCGTCAAGGTCATTATAAACTTCCAAATCTGCCCATTTGTCATGATAGAAAAGAACCCAAGCTCCTCCTCCAAAAACTTCCAAATATGATTTTATATCTGTGGGAATAAGCGGCTCGATTTTTTTCCGGAGCAATCTTTTACCGCCGACCCAGTTATAGACTATCAGGAGGTATGAGAATAAGTTCGTGAGGTGTGAGAAAAAGCCTAAAAAATTATCAGACTCCCTGCACAAAGCAGGGAATTTTTTTGCGGTTTTTTTACGTTAAGTTTTTTATTGTTTTGTTGAGTTTTTTATCTTCCCAATAAAAAATTTTACGGTCGTGAAAAATATATGTCGTTGTGTAAAAGATTTAACGAAATAGACTCGACATTCGTTACCAAATCTCATTAACCTTTGAGTTATAATCTGACTAAGAGGTTTGTTATAAAACATGTTAAAAGCGAATGACATAAAAATAAAACTAATACAGTGGCTTTTAGAGAATGAATCAGATTTTACTTTAGGAAATGAAGTATTATTTTCTTCAAAACTCAGAAGAGCTGACTTGGTTATGATAAAAAATAATAAAACGTACGCATTTGAAATTAAAAGTGATAGAGATAATACAAGAAATCTTGAATCTCAATTAGAAGATTATTTATCAACATTTGATTACACAATACTAGTTGTAACTAAAAAAACCGAAAAGCATATTAAACAATATCTATCAACTAATGTTGGGCTTTATATTATTGATGATAATGGCTTTCAAGTAATCAGAAAACCTATAAAAACAACTAAATACAATAAAATGAATTTATTAGAATTTCTTGATAAAAATAGTTTAATAAAATTAATAGCTCAAAAGGGGCTAAGCAAGTTTTCAGTATTTGAACTTAGAATATTAGCATTAAAGAAAGCATCAATTAAAACAATTAGACATTTAGCTATAGAGCGTTTATTTGAAAGGTATAGCAGACTATTTAATTTATTCAAAATAGATATTGATGATGAAGTAATATCAAAAGATGATTTATTGTCATTAACTGGAAATATTAAGACTAATAAATTGTATTAACTATAAGATTTATATAGATATCCATTCTTACAGAAATCCAAAAACGTGGGGATGAGCCAGATACATTACCATAAGAGGTTTTAATAATTTCATTAATTCCCCAGCAGTTAAACTTTAATATATTCTTAAAGTAATTCTGGGATACAACTTCTTGAGCAAGTTCATTGTATGTTTCTTTATAAGAAACAAAAACCTCTTCTATTTTGTTATTAACAACTTCTTTTGTTTTATCTCTTCTCTTTCTTCTGCTGTGGATATTCATATCTTTTGAAGGAACATCAATTCTAGGGATCCAGCCTTTTGCAAAGGTTACAGTATCATTTCTTTTTGGGTTTATTGATGCATAATCTCCATATATCAAATTTATATTTTTTTTAGAAGCTTGTTTTTGTATTTCATTAAAAAAGTCTCTCTCTTTAATCGGTAGAGCAATATAGTTATCTCTCATATGTTCAGAAACTGTTGCAGGAAAGGAAGTCGAAGCGATTACAATATTTTTAATATTAAGTTTCTCTAAAGCATTTATAAATGATACAGCATTTTCAATTCCACTTACAGAATTAACTATATACTGATAATCCAATACAAAAATTATTTTTTCTTCGATCTTTTCTATTTGTTTTGACTTAATAATAGTTTCAATATCTTCAATTAAATTTTCTGAAAATTCTTCATCCTGAGATCGAAAAACTACATAACCAAAGTTTTCGCTTAATAAAAGACGTATTTGTTCAGTTAGTTTTTTAATATAATCATCATAATTTTCTTCTTCTTGAATCTGTACAACAGGATAAAAAGAGCCCAACTCTTTTTTTTGTTCAATACAAAATTTTACCCAATTTTCATAATTATTATTGTTTGAATACAAATTAATTATTTCGTCATTTTTTAATTCGGGCTCTCCTGTTAAATCTAAAATAAAAGGAAAATTAGCATAAGATTTTTTTAAAGAATCAAGTCTTTTTCTAATTTCACCTGTTTTATCATTTTTTGATTTTCGTCCTCTAGTAAGTTCAAATAAAGGAATAAACTTAGATTTCAAGTCTTTGTCTAAGTTAGCTACGGCTCTAAACTCAGCATCTCCTGTTTTAATTATTGGTACATACTTAATATTTTTAATCATAAACCATGCCCCGATAGATTTAACTGTTTTGCTCGTACTCTAAGTGCTAATGTAGAAACATCAAAATAAGCAGCTAGCTCTTCTATAGTATTAATCCCTGACTGAATTTGTTTTTTAAATTCAGCTTCCGGCATTAAAAGTTCACCTGCAAAAATGTTTGCTTGAAACTCAAGGTTATCAGAAACTGCTCCTCGAAAAAATATTCGATCTTCAAATTTATCTTTCAAATCTTTATGTAGAAAATAATGACCTAATTCATGAGCAATAGTAAAGTTTTTTCTAGTTTGAGAATGATTTTGATTAACAACTACTTTATATTTTTCATTATTTTTAATTAACATTCCAGAAATATCATCATTATCAAAACTTGTATTTTCTAACTCAATATTATAGTTTTGTAAAATAATTTTTAAATCAACAGGAAAACTGTTTATTGATAATTTTTGCATCAATTCCATGGCAGAAGATATTTTATGATTAGATATCGATAAATCAATATTATCAAAAAGATTACTTTTATTTGGTCTTTTCATTCCAGTTTTGATAATTGCCATATATTCTCCTACCTAACAGAGGCTTGAAAGGTTATTTTTTCTTTAATTTGTTTTTCTCTATTTTGTCTTATTCTATCAATTTGTTCTGATAAAATATTAGCTATTTTTTCAACTTGTTCTAATCTATCTTCAAGTTCGGCTATATTATCAACTTTTACTTTTAAATCCTCAGCATTAAGAATTTTATTTATTTCAGTTTCTATTATTTTTTTAGTTGAGTCGGAACTAATTTCTTTTTCTATTTCATCACAAATATCTCTCTTATGTGAATTCCTAATATACAAGAAGCCGACAAAGCTACCTAGTGCAGCTATTCCAATAACTGTAGCAAGCAATGTTTGATAAAATCCAATAATTCTTTCTAGTACAAAATCTCCCGTATGAACTTTCTTAAGAACTATCATCTTATTCAAATATTTTAAATCTTCAGCCGACAAATTTTGTACACCAAAAATTATTCTATCTTCTAATAACCTTATTGCATAAGGTTCAAGAAAAACTCCGTATAGAACAAAGCTTACTATTACAATTGCAAATATAAAAAGAATAGAACCATAATATTTTTTTATAAATTTAATCAATATAATTATTCAACTCCACACTTCAATAATTGTATTTTATCAACATAAAATATAAGCAAACGATTAAATAATTTTATCATGTAAATATACAATTTAAAATTATTTAATATTCAATAATATGATTAAGGACTTTAGTATTTAAAATTTTCAACGGGTTAATATTTTCTTTGTTATAAAGGGTAAAACATGCGCTTATAACCTGATTAATTGTACATTGTACCATTTATAATGCCATTATTTCTGTTATAATCAGGGATTTACATCTTAAACTTAACCTCGGGATCAATGTTTTTTTATTAAAAATATACTATTATTGTAGTATAGAATTTAAAACTTGATTAACAATTCAGTTGATAGGTGAGTGGTTCTATTTTACTTCTAAAAAGATATTGTATTTATTGCATTTTGTCTTTTCGATTTAATTTTTTCCATCCAAAATAATCAGGAAGACCTGACTTTATTAAATCAGGCAGGTTTTTCATTGTCATATATTCATATTCTTAATAATTAAAAACATGGGAGATCATGACTATGAATGCTGAATCCGAGTTGTGGCTGGAAAATTTATCCGTGAAAGACCTACCAAATGACGACATTAGAATAGTTGCGGATTATTACGGGATTGATTTTGCAGTTAAGATAATGTCTGACATGCCGGGCATCACGATAAATATTCCCGGCAACGGTCTCAAAAAAATACGCAACAACTATATTTGCAGGAATTTTGACGGAACTAAAAAAAGCAGAATGGCACTTGCACTAAATTGCAAAGTTACTGAAGATTATATTAAAAAAATTCTCTGGAAAAACAAGCAAAACGAAAATAATCCGGCTGAACAAAGCCAATATTCATAAATCATCACTTGCATTTTACAAATCTCCAGCCTGCTCCGGCAGGCATTTTTATTGGAAATGATAATTTAAGAGGGTTAATCGGCTGGAGAAAAAGGTTTATTTGTGTCTTAACTTTAAGCTTTATTTTTATCTTTTAACAGATTTTTTAAGTATTCCGACAAATTTTTTTTTGTATAATCTTTTGGATTTTCAGTTAATTTGTTGATTTCATCAAAAAGCCCTTCCAGAAATTCTATTTCCGATTGAATTTCGCCTTGAAGTTCCAGCAAATTTTCGCAATCTTTTTTGTTAATCATAGCTTAATCTCCTATTAGTTTTTTTATTATTCTTCTACGTCTTCAGCCCACATTAAAATCTCTGGGTACAAGTCTCCGCTTTCTGGGTCGTCATTGTATTCGATATCAGCAATCTCGCCTATCATAAGGTTTCCGATTGATTTTACAGCGACTCCGTATTCTTGAGAAATTCTTGTTAATTCTGCTCTAAATTTTTTGAAGTTTCTTTTTTCTTTATCTGTAAGGGTTTGCATTGCTTATCTCCTTTAATTATTGTCTACATTGACAGAATACGTCTCATTGCAGGAATAGCGAGTCATTGTGGCAAATATAGAAAGAAGTTGCAACAATCTGACACAATAAAGAAACTCTAAAACAGAACTTCTTTAGTTAATGCCCATAATCTGCCTCTGTCACGCATGAATTCTAATACTGCGTGCTGTGGCTCTTTTGAAAAATTATTATGGTGGATAAGACCTTCTTTTGTGTCCATTTCAGAATATGGAACCGAGTAAACTTCAACCCACTCATCATTTTTAAGCACATACGCTTTTGCATAGCATTGAATTCTGTAAGAATCAGATTTAATTAAAAATTTTATTTTTTTATCATTAATTTTTAATATTTCCCTGTAAGAAACAGATTGACTACTGGATAAATATGAAATTTTTTCTATGAGTTGTTCTTTATACGCTGTTTTTGCCATTTTTATATCTCCTATAATTTGATTGCCTGTGCTTCTTTTACTTGATTTTTAGTAATTTTTTTATCTAAGGCTAATTGTGCGCCGAGGTAAAATACTTGTAATAATTCAGCTCCGCTGACTGTTATTGAATGTTGGACTCCGTTTACATAGTATCTGCCGTTTATAATTTCTACATCCTGCGGATTTACTTGGACTTCGTTTAGTTCTGGCAGGGTACACATAATTACTTTAATCATTTTCGTCTCCTTTATTTGTCTATAATCACAGATTACCGTGCATTAGTGTGAATGGAAGTGTTTTGAGGGCAAGAGTATCATAACGACATATTATTTGAGAAAGAAAAGCCCCAGCTACAGGGCTGTTGAAAGGAGGCAGTCAGGCTAGGTGCTTGCTGAATATATCTTTGAACTTATTGGTTGTATTTATTAGCCATAAAATTCCTTCTTCAAAATTTGTATTTTCGATGTTGAAATCCAGAGTTGCTCTTATTCTTGAAGATTTCTTTCCTTCTAATGCTTGCCAGTCAAGTTTGCCAAGTTGTTTTTCTATTTCTTTTTTATGTTCCTCCAGCTTGTAAAAAAGGTCTTTATCGTTTGCAATCAGGAGTTCACATCCGAGATTATTTTTGGTTGTATTTATTGTCAGTTGTATTGAAACTCCCTGCATACCTATTGAAACGTATTGCCAGTGTTGTGGTGCAGGGTTAATTTTTAGAGGCAAATTATTATCTGCTGTATATTTTTGAAATTCCTGCCAGAATTTTTCCTGATTTTCTTTTGTATTTGTAATTTTAGCTTTGGGTCTCTGATAAGTATTTGCTGATGGTATTAAAAGATTTTTGAAGCATATTTCGTCATTTTTTATAAAGCATTTAACTATGTATAGCTTGACTTCATAAGAAATAATTTTGCTGAGCCACCTTGCTGTGTCTATAGCATCGGGGATTTCTTGATTTACAAGCCACAAGATGTTTTTTGCACTATAACTTGATGCGTGTTTTAAAAGCCCTGCAAGGGTTTTAATGTTTTGTTTCAGTTCGCATTCGATAACTGTTCTTTCGTGGATATTGCAAACAGCTAATATATCTGCCTTTTCATCCGTTGATTCTTCTGATACTGATAAAATCTGAAGATTTGACCCGATAATTTCTTCCAATTTTTCTTTTCCTGCTTCTGCGACAAAGCTTCTGAAATCTTTTCTGCTTTTGAAAGCGGTTTCACTTGTTGTTTTTAACATTTTATTTCTCCTGTAATTACTGACAATCACACATTAGCGTGCCATTGACAGAATTTGTCGCAAAAGAGGGAATAGTTTTACAATGAGACACGTTATTTATTCCAAGCCCAAAACTCTATGCCGTAATTTGCTCTGGGTCTTGTATCTACATGAACAAAATGTTTTATGTCGTACCGGATTATTGTGGAGAAGAGTTTTGAATCAACCGCCGCCTGATAAATTGTTTTATAATCAATATCTGGGCTGGTAAGATCAAAAGCGTCAGATTTTTTTGTTTCACACTCGTGGCGGGAATTTTTTTCGCCGCCTTCATTTTTGTTATGCAGGATGCATCTGCAGCCGGATTCAATATTGAGCCTGATATTTTTCTTAAACTTGTTATTCAGATAATATCTGAATGCCTGCAAACAGATTATGCCTTTGTCACTGACATTAATTTTGCCGCAACATCTGCATCCGATTTCTTTTTCTGTAAAATTTTCAATTTTTGCTTGTAACATAATCTGCCTCCTGATTTAGATTTGAGAGTTTAATACAGTCTTTAAATATTGGTAATTTACAGCAGTCTGCAGGAGTTAATTCTGAAATACGTTTTAATCCTGACTTTTTAAGCATTTCAGGTGTAATTACTCCAGCCTGCTGATAAATTGCACCGACTAATTTTGAGCAGAAAAAAGTGGAGTATGAATCTTTTGTGATTACTTTGTCAAAAATTTTGTCCGCAACTGTTTTAATAGCTTCAGGATAGTCATAAGCCTTGCCGATTTGCTCGTTCATAAATTCATAAAAAGCGTTGAGATTATCATTAATTTTTTGGTGATTTTCATCTGTTAATCTATAAACATATATTTCATCTTTTCTGGTTTTAATTTTTCGTGGCAAAAAGCTGTATTCAACATCATCAGTGTTAGCTTCAATTACAAAAGGGAAATTATTCCCGATTTTGTTGTAGAGCTTAACAATAATTCCTACATGATGCACATCGGAATTTGTAAAAAGGTGAACAACAGCGGCAACAAAGTTTTTTCCTTTTTTAAATGCAATCATGTCGCCTGTTCTCAACTCATTTACTGTTGCCATACAATCTCCTTTTTCACTTATTAAACCCATAACGAACCCATTTCATCAGCTGAACTAAACGGTGAATGCTGCAGGCAGCAAACATCAACCATTTTTTTATTTAAAATCTGAGTGTCTTTAATTGTTTCAAAACCTGTAGCAGATAAAGTTATTGATACCGTTGAATAATTTGTAACTGCTCTTGTTGAAATATCCATCTCTTTGACTTTTACGTCTAAAGAAACATTGCCGCTTGAATCTGTTGTGCCTGTGAAAATTCCGAATCCGTTTGTTGCAGTTACTGTCGCTCCTTGAATAGGCTTGCTTTGCTTATCCAGAACATTGTAATTAAGCGAATAAAATTCCCTGCAAAAGCAGTTAACATAGGTTCTTGAAGCAGAGTAAGTTATTTTTGAAATATCAAACCCTGTAGCATCGTAAACTCCCAGAATTTGTCCTGTTACTGTTCCTGAGCCTTGCCAGTTATGGTTATACGAAGAACAGTCTTTTAAAACAGCGTTTCTGACGTTAACTGAAGAACTTATCCAGTTGATGCTGATTCCGGTTCCTGTATGCACACATACATCATTTGGAGTGTAGCCTCCGAGCATACCGCTTAAAAATCTAAAACCGTCAGAATTTCCACCGATAAATACTCTTTCGATTGTTTGATAACCGCCCAGCATCAATGCTGTATTTACAAAATTACAGCCGATAATTTCTCCGGGCAGACCGGAGTTTAATGAACTTATTTGAAAATATGATCCGCCCTGAACATTAAGTCCATATAATTTTATACTTGACCCTGCACCGCCGTATAAATTATTGACAGCAAAGTTTCTTGCAATTTTTGTTGTTTTAAAAACTCTCGGGATAAGATTAAAATGTCCGTTTACTGCGCTGTTTGCAGTTTTAGTCCCCAGTGTCACGTAGGCTCTTTGGTTTAAATAAATGTGCCCTTCTATAATCAGGGTTTTATTTGCATCGCTAAAATAGCTGTCGGTGAGGGAATCTCCGACTTCAAGATTACAATTCATCATATAGAGGATGCCGCTGTTATATCTGGTTACTAAGTTTCTGCCGTCTGTTTGATCCTGCGTATAAATATCGGATAAGCTTGCAGGGGTTACACTTGAATAACCTGATATTCTATAGGCATAAGTTCCGCCTTTAACAACAGCCGTTGCATTTGCCCCGCCTTCAGTAATTCCTGTAACATCAGTTAACCTGTATCTCAGCCAAAATGTGCTGTTGCCTGAATAAGGCAAAATGTTTGTGGCAAACCAATCATCGGGCGGATTAAATGTTAAAGTCCTTGAACCTGCTGATGCAGTAAAACCGGTTGTTCCGTCCCAAGTAATAAACGGAGTGAGGTCTGAATATCTCGCAAAAAGATGTGTCCCTGCTCCGGCTGAGGTCAAATCTATTTTATTTGTATTATTATTGGCATCAACTAAAGTCGGGTGGAGAGAAAAATAGTTTGAATCAATCTTTCTGGCAAAATATGTGCCGTTTGCAGTTAAAC
>JBAWVS010000050.1 GCA_037147175.1 bacterium | reverse complement strand
TTGATAGAAATTAATATTATTATTTACAAACTGTTACAAAACAAAACATCTTGAATTGTATAATTAGTGTAGAAATATTTTGATAAATTACGGAGTATAAATAATGATTCTAAAACACTTTACCGCAGGAGAATATGAAACAAATAATTATCTTGTAATATGCGAAGAAACCCATGAGGCGGCCTTAATAGATGCAGGCGGAAATTATAAAAAAACAGTGGATTTATTAAAAGAAACCAACGCTGAATTGAAATTTATTTTGCATACACACGGGCATTTTGACCATGTTCAGGGAGATTGGGAACTTCAGAAAAATTTTGACGTAAAAACTTTTATTCACAAAAATGATGAACTTCTTGCAAATTCTTTGAAGCAGCAGCTTATGATGTTTGGAATGAAAAGTGCTGAATCTCCTAAAATTGACGGGTATTTGGAAGAAGGCCAAATAATAGAAGTCGGAAATATTAAATTAAAGGTTATTCATACACCGGGACATACTTCAGGCGGAGTTTGTTTCCTTGCAGACAAAATTTTAATCTCAGGCGATACCCTATTTGCAGATGCAGTTGGCAGAACAGACCTCCCCGGCGGTTCGTATAAAATTTTGGAAGACTCGATAAAAAACAAATTATTTATTCTTGATGAAGATATAACAGTTTATCCCGGGCATGGACCTTCTACGACAATAGGTTATGAAAAAGAAAACAACCCTTATTTCGGAGCGAAAGCCTCATTAAGGTAGTTTTTCTTTATTAAGATCAAGCTTCATATAAACAGCTTTTGGATAGCGCTCATCTCCTTTTCCATAACCGGCTTCTGCCGATGTGCAATTTTTAAAGCCATTTTTTTTATAAAGTTTTTCGGCTATAGGATTTAGGGTATACAAAGAAAGCTGCTCGTATTTTTTCTCTTTAGCTTGATTTATTAAGGTTTTCATTATCGAATTACCAAGACCTTTTTCTTGCATATTTCGTGCCACAAACACACAAAAAACATAGCCATTTTTTTTGTCATATGAAATCACCCCTCCTTCAGCAATAATTTTTCCTGATCCGTTATTATCTCTGATTATACAAACGTTGCCGTCATAGCCCTCTTCCTTCTTTATTAATTCAGTTAATACCTGTTTCAATCCACTTTGTTCCCTTCTCGTAGGCTTTGGTTTAACCTCATCAGTATTTTTCATAAGTTCTAAAAATTCGGGTATATCGCTTAGTTTCATAGAAGAGGCTTTAAGTCCATTTTTTGCTTCGCAGCTGCCTTTAATAGAGACGGTGTCCGCAATAGGGGTTAAGTTGGTTTGTGTTTTCCCTGAAAAAGAGATATTGTCTTTGCTAATTCTTAAAGTTGGCGCATAATTCTTAATATGATTTATATTCATCGAAATCTTCCTTCTTTTTTATATTCCTATTTTTATTTATACTTTTATTTATACAAATCAAGTGAAGAAAAAAAATTGTTATCTTCAGAAGCAAAAGTTATAAAATTTAACAATATCTTTGATGTTTTACAGCTTATTAAATAATTGAAAATTTTTAATCAAAATGAATACAAATAAAATAAGAATAAAAATTTGCGGAATAACAGGAAAAGAAGACGCGTTGCTGGCAGCAAAGCTCGGGGCATGGGCTGTCGGATTTATTTTTGTTAAAAACACACCCAGATATATTTCTCCTGAAAAAGCGACCGAAATTATAAAAAACCTTCCTGCAAATTTAGTAGAAATAGGTGTTTTTGCAAATGAATCCGCTGAAGATATAAAAACTACAGTAATCGAAGCAGGAATTACAAAAATTCAGCTTCATGGCGATGAATCTCCTCAATTTTGTAAAAAATTGGCCGAAATTACAGGAAAAGAAATAATTAAGGCAATAAAAATAAAAAGTATTGAAAATTTGGAAATTATTTCCCGATACAAGGATAAAGTGTCTTTTATACTGCTGGACAGCTATTGTGAAGAGCAACTCGGAGGAACGGGAAAAGTTTTTGATTGGGAAATCGCTAAAAAGGCAAATGAACAAGGAATTCCTGTAATTCTTGCAGGCGGATTGAATTTTGATAACGCAAAACAGGCTTATGAGTTTGTAAAACCTTATGCCCTTGATATTTCAAGCGGTGTGGAAAAAGATAAAGGAATTAAGGATGCTGAAAAACTTAAAACGCTTTTTTCTGTTTTTTAGGGCAAGTCTTGAATAAAAGTTATCGCTTTTATTGCAATTTCTTTTTTTGTTTCATCCGGTGAATGTCTTAATAGCTCCGCAAAAATACGCGATACTTCATCATAATCATACCATCTGCGTTTTTGTTCTTCGCCTGTTGCAAGTTTGAAGATATCATCAGGAATCATCTCGGAAAAAGGCGGTCTTGATATAATTTCATTCATTAAAAAAGTTGCTGTTTGGCGTTTTTTTCTGTCATCAAGCTGTTCCATTATTTTAAAACATTCTGCTACAACAGGGTCTTGCTCATACCATCTTGTAAAAGCTTTATTTTCTTCATCCATTGTTATAACCTCTCACATAAATTTTATTCAGGCATATACTGTTTCATAATCGTACAATTATTTTTTAATCTGGTAAAGTATAATTATACCCCCTCCAAAAAAGTAAAGATTTTTTATGTATTTAATCGAAATTATTTTGAAAAAATGGTTTAAAAAAAATAAAAAAAAGCCTCCTGTTCTTTTTGAATTGCCTGAGCAGGATGAAGAGTTATACAAAAATTGCGATAAACATCTTTATATGCCGATTGACAGTTCCTCTGATTATCTGGCATGTAAAAACTGCGGACATATAATCAGAAATTATAAAGAAAAAAATTATAAGAAAAATCAGGCAACATATGATAATTTTTGAGGCGAATCAGAAGGAGCAATATTCTGATTTTTTCTTCCGCTAAATGCGATATAGCCAAGTTCCTTATTAAGAGTATTTTTGAGTCTTTTCACCCATTTTCTTCCATCTATGTAAGGAGAGCCAACAAATAACTCGTGTTCTTGCAAATGAACTTTTTCATATTCTTTGAGTGCCTGTCTTCCATTTTTAATATATTCAGGGTGTAATTTATACCATTCTTTTAAAGTCATATTGTCTTTTTTATTGTTTGTTTTATTTCCTGCCAACACAATGTTTCCAAGCGAATTAACGCTGGCTAAGCCTATATCTTTGGCACGTTGTCTGGTGTCTTTTCCTTGAGGAATAATATGTTCTATAGTAGGTTTATATTTATCGCTAAATTTTTTCCCATTATAAAAATCCGGTAATCCCAATATTTCTGCAATCATTCTCAAAGCTTTAAATTTATCTCTTGTATAATCTTTAAAATATCCAAAAGAAACAGTATCTTTAATTGGTTTATTTAACAAAGAAAGGTTATTGAATTTATTTTCAGATGCAGAATCATTCACGCTTGAACGGTTGAAGAAAACTTGTTGTAGTCCTTTAATATTAAGCATAATTCCTCTTTCCTTCATACAAAAATGCACTGTTTTTAAAAACAGTGCATTTTATTTGGTTTATAAAAAATTTTAATTTCCGCAGGATTAAAGTCCTTTTTCTTTTCAGATTTAAATTGTCTTTCACCCAGCCTCAAAAACATTTTTTTCTCCTGTCCCTTTAAGTATGAAAAACGCGGACAAAAAAAGCAATAACATGTAAACTTTATTGAATAAAATTATTTTTATTTTTTATCAAATATTTGATTGCAATATTCCACAATAGGACAAATTTTGCATAGGGGAGTTATCGGTTTGCATGTGCTTTTGCCATGAAGAACCAGAATTTGATTCCATTTTCGCCAGTATTTTTCGGGAAGTTTTTTTCTTAGTTCAAATTCGGTTTCTTCGGGAGTTTTTGTAAAAACAAGACCAAGCCTGTTAGAAATTCTGTGCACATGTGTATCAACAGCTATAGCAGGCTTTTGAAAACCGACAGAGATAACAATATTAGCTGTTTTTCTTCCTACTCCCCTAAAAGCCAAAAGCTCTTCCATCAACGAAGGTACTTCCCCGTTATATTTTTCTGTTAGTATTCTTGAAATATTCAGAATATTTTCAGCTTTTGTTTTGTAATAATTAATTGATTTTATGATTAAGCAAAGTTCTTCATAAGAAAGATTAATCATTTTGTAAGGGGTATCTGCGATTTGAAAAAGTTTTTCTGCTATAGGAAAAGTTATTTCATCTCTCGTTCGCAGGCTTAAAAGGCATGAAACCAGCGCTTTGTAAGGATTTCCCGTATAATTATCTTCCATGACATGCATCGGGTAATAATCATCAAGAATTTTAACTATTTTTTTTATATCGACAATTTTTTTCATACAAGTTTTATTTTTATTTAGGATCAAATTTTCTGGCTTTTAAAACAGGATCAATGCCCAGATACATCATTCCTGTAAATAAAATTAGACCGACTATTGTAATAAAATAGATCATTTTTTATTCTCCTATTTTTTTAGTAAATCTATTAATTTAAAAATTCTTTCTGAAATTTCTGATATGGAATAAATAAACGTACAAGACAAAATCACCCCAAAAATTATGAGTGCAATTTCAGTTAATCCTTATTTTGCATAAACAAATCTGAATATTAATCCTATGGTACCTCCTAAAGAAGCAATAAGATAATAGGATAAAATATTTTTATCGTTTCTGTGTGTTGCAAGAAGTTCCTTTAAATAATCGTTATCCATTAAAAACTATCCTCAAGTTTTTCAGGTTTTATTATAGCAAAGTTTTCGATAACTTTACATTTTTTAAAGGGCGGGTTGAAATATTTCAACCCGCCCTTTCTGTCTTAAATTGATTTTAGCTGCATCTGGAGAAGCCGCAGCCGGGACACATTACGCATCCTTCGCTGAATTCCAGCATCACTCCGCAATCAGGACACTCGGGACAATGCCCTAAGTCAGACTTGCATCCGCCCAGATTTAATTTTATTTGTGCCGCATCAACAGTGCCGCTTTGTAATTTGGCATTAATATTATCTATTCCTGTTAAACCGGCAATTTTATCGAGATTTCTTTCAAGAACTCTCGCAACTGCATCAGAACAGGAAAGAATTACACCGCCTTTTCCAAAAGCAGGAGCAGGGCATCTGATTCCTTTTAACTGTTCAATAATTTCGTTTATATCAACACCGGCTCTCAATGAAAGAGAAATCATCCTGCCTGTTGCTTCTGCCTGACTGGTAGCGCAGCCTCCTGATTTGCCCATTCTGGCGAATACTTCGCATAAGCCTTCTTCATCAGTATTTATTGTTATATAAAGAGGACCGCATCCTGTCTGGATTTTATCGGTAATGCCAAAAGTTACATTAGGTCTTTGTCTTGGTTTTACGCTTCCTAACTCAATCTGGCCATCTGTCAATTCTTCTTTTTTGTCTGCTGAACTTATTTGCATAGCTTGATTAAAGCGGCTGTTGTTTCTGTAAACAGTTGTGCCTTTAAGTCCTGATTTGTATGCAAGCTCATAAGTTTTGGCTATATCTTCTCTTGTAGCTTCTTCTGAAAAATTAACCGTCTTTGAAACAGCATTATCTGTATGAAACTGAAAAGCTGCCTGCATCTTTACATGCCACTCAGGAGTAACATCATGCGCTGTCTGAAAAGCATTAACAATATCTTCAGGAACTCCTTCAATTCCGTGAATCGTTCCATGTTCGGAAATTTTCTGCATTAATTCTTCACTGTAGAAGCCTCTTTCTTTTGCAACTCTCTCAAATAAAGGATTAACTTCAAGAAGATTAGTTCCATCCATAATATGTCTGGTAAACACAAGAGCAAACAGTGGTTCAATTCCGCAGGAAGCATTTGCAATCATACTTATTGTGCCTGTTGGGGCTATACAAGTAGTTGTAGCGTTTCTGATTCCATGTTTTTCAATTTGTTTATCAAGTTCTTTCCACATCTCATCAACAATAATGCCTGATGATTTACCTGAAAAATTGTTGTAAAGGAAGTTTTTCCCGTCATAAATACTGCCTTCAAAGTTTGCAAATTGTCCTCTTGTTTTTGCGAGTTCAACAGAAGCCACTTTTGAATGATAGTCAATAAATTCCATAATTTTAGTTGCGAGAGTCGTACCTTCTTCTGAACTGTAAGGGATTTTAAGTGTCATAAGAAGATCAGCCAATCCCATAATACCGAGCCCTATTTTTCTGTTTCCCTGAACCATTTCTGCGATTTGAGGAAGCGGATAATTATTGACCGTAATTACGTTATCAAGAAAATGTATGGACAGTTTTGTGATAGATTCGAGTTTTTCCCAATCAACTTCAGGGGTGTCTTCAGTATATTTTATTAATTGTGCAAGGTTGATTGAACCTAAATTACAAGCTTCATAAGGTAATAAAGGAACTTCGCCGCATGGATTTGTAGATTCAATTTCTCCAAGCTGAGGTGTCGGATTATATTGATTTACCCTATCTATAAAGACAATACCGGGTTCACCGTTTTTCCAGGCATGGTCAACTATTATGTCAAACACTTCTCTTGCGTGTAATTTTTTGACAGTTTGTTTTGTTTTCGGGTGAAGTAAATCGTATTCTCCATTATTAATTACTGCATCCATAAATTTATCGGTTATTCCGACAGAAATATTAAAGTTGTTAAGCCTGCTGTTGTCTGCTTTGCAATTTATAAACTCGAGAATATCAGGATGATCAACTCTTAGAACCGCCATATTAGCGCCTCTTCTCGTTCCACCCTGTTTAACAGCTTCTGTAGCGGCATTAAACACTTCGATAAAAGAAACAGGTCCTGACGAAACTCCCATGGTCGAGTTTACAACATCATTTTTAGGTCTTAATCTTGAGAAAGAAAATCCTGTTCCTCCACCGCTTTTGTGGATCATTGCCGTATTTTTTATTGCTTCAAAAATTGCATCGAGCGAATCATCAACAGGAAGGACAAAGCATGCCGAAAGCTGTCCTAATTCTCTTCCCGCATTCATTAATGTAGGGCTGTTAGGCATGAAATAAAGATTTGCCATCATTCCATAAAAATCTTCCGCCAGTTTATTTATTTCAGCATCTGTTTTATTGTCCTGTCTGTCAGCAGAAGCAATTGCCTGTGCTACACGCCAGAACATATCCTCGGGGCTTTCAACGGGATTGCCGTCTTTATCTCTTTTTAAATACCTTTTGCTCAAAACAGTCTTTGCATTATCGCTGAGTTTAATTGACTCAGATAAGAATGATGTCACCAGGTCTCCTCCCAAATTTGACTACATTTGTCGACTCTTATTTTTCTTATCCCATACCATATATTATATATAAAAAATTTAAGGGTTAGGCATGCATGTTACAACATAATTTTCTTTAAGTTTGTTAATTTTCTTTAAAATAAATAAACTTAAAAATTTTTTTAAAATACAGAGGCTGTTTGGGAGGTTATATAAATTTATTAAGTAAATTTTTAATAAGTTTTTTGAATTTAAGAGGCATGATTATTTTGAATGCAGGAAATATTTTCTTTTATGTATTTAACCGTTTCTCTGTCAAAGAAAATACAAATATACTGACCGGGATTAAGGCAGATATCCTCGCCTTTTTTAACAACGGTGCTTACAGAACCTAGGGGGCTGGAGTTTAAAGCTCTTTGTGCAGAACTTACCCCTCTTGATTTGCCCTCATCAGGAGAAATAACTCCCGATATAAATCCTGTTGTTATTTCTGCGCCTGTGCTGATAGCCCAGACAGCAGCATCGGCAATAGAAGAAAATTTCCCCAGGACAATGGAAGTTGCGGTGCCTGCAATTGTAACCGGCAAGTTTTTAAGAAAACTTTCTTTTTTTTGTGTATAAGCAAGCTGTGAAACCTCTACAATCATAGGTTTGTCTTCAATAGAAATAATTTTTTCGTCAGGTGTTCTGATTTCAACTATTTTTAGCTGAATAAAAGCGTCCTTGTCTAACTTCCCTGATTTTTTAACTTTTATTACAGAGCCGTAAACCATGCTGGATTTTGGAATTATAGTCTGTCCGCCATAAATTACGTCTTCCAGGAGTGTTGCATTGAATTGCTGCCCTTTCTGTGAGGTGTTGCTGTTCAAACCTGTTTCAATCATTGACAGGATAGGCTGTTTTAAAGGATTTTTTTCGACTTTTTTTTGCAGAAAATCTTTTTTATTTTCTGTCATGGAATTAGAATCAGGCTTTGAAGAAGAAGGAAGCGTGAAATTTAAGCCTAAAAGCACACCGAGTAAAATAGTTAAAATAAAATTTTTTCTCATAAACCCCCTTTTTTTCTGACAATAACAAGTTAGCACTTATACAAAATTCTTTCTAATTTGCACTAATGTTAATTATTTTAAATTTCAGGTATAAAAATTTTAATGTTTTAAGGGAAAATTTTTTGGTTGTTTTATAATGTTAAACTGGTGGCAGTAATTTTATATTATTTTCTCCACATATTTAGAGATTTGAGGATTAAAAAATGCTTAAAAAAGATAAATCAAAGGACAAAAATGAAGAATCATTACAAGAAAATCCTTTTGTTAGTGAATCTGAAGAAATAAAAGAAACTTCTGAAAAACAGGAAGAACAGCCTGAAATGGTATGTTATGAGGATTTTTGCGAATTAAAAAACAAATTCGAAAAACTCGAAGATGATAAAAAAACGGTAGAGTCTCACTACATAAGACTTGCCGCTGATTTTGACAACTTTAGAAAAAGACAGGAACAGGAAAGAGAAGGGCTTTTAAAATACGGGGCCGAAGATACCCTTAAAAAACTTCTTCCTGTAGTAGATACATTTGAGAGAGCACAAAAATCTTTCAAAGAAATTGACGATCCTGAAAAATTAAAAGAAAGTTTTGATGCAGTGCAGAAACAATTTATGGATGCCCTGGAAAAATTGGGCGTTGAAAAGATAGAAACAGTAGGAAAAGAATTTGATCCGAATTTGCATGAAGCTATTATGCAAACTCCTACCGAAGAACATCCCGATCATACCGTTATTGCAGAATTACAAAGCGGTTATAAATTATGCGATAAAATATTAAGACCGGCTCTCGTGAATGTAGCGGTGAATGAGTAAAAGTTAAAGGATAAGAACATATAATGAGTAATCGTAATTATTATGAAATTCTGGGTGTAGAAAATAACGCATCAAAAGATGACATTAAAAGCGCATTTAGAAAAAAAGCCAGACAGCTTCATCCTGATGTAAATAAAGCACCTGATGCTGAAGCAAAATTCAAAGAGCTGGGGCAGGCTTATGAAGTACTTATGGACGATGATAAACGTTCAATGTACGATAGATACGGAGAAGACGGGCTTAAAAATGCAGGATACGATTTTAACGGACCGTTTGACTTTGGTTTTGGCGACTTGAGTGAAATTTTCTCCAGCTTTTTCGGCGGAGGATTCGGAGGCGGCAGACAAAACCCTAACGCTGCAAGAAGAGGAAGCGATTTAAGGCTTGATCTGGAAATAGAATTTGAAGAAGCAATATTCGGATTGGAAAAAGATGTTGAAATAAGACATCTGGAAACTTGTTCAAAATGCAACGGCTCAAAAGCAGAACCCGGATCATCTCCTTCTACTTGCCCTACCTGCGGAGGTTCTGGAAAAGTTCAGCATGTAACTCAAACAATTTTAGGACATTTTACACAGGTGTCAACTTGTCCTCAGTGTCAGGGGCAGGGAAGAATAATTTCCAATCCATGCAAAGAATGCAAGGGAGAAGGAAGAAAAGAAGTAAAAAAATCAATCAATATAAAGATACCTGCGGGTGTTGATGCAGGAAACAAACTTAGAGTCAGCGGGGAAGGTGATGCTGGCCTGAATGGAGGACCTTCAGGAGATTTATATGTAGTTTTATACGCAAAGCCGCATAAAGTGTTCAAAAGAGACGGTGTTAATATTTACCTTGAAAAAGGAATAAGCTTTTCACAGGCAGCCCTTGGGGATTCTATCGAGGTTGAAACAGTTGACGGTAATAAAGAACTTAAAGTTCAGGCAGGAATTCAGTCAGGTACAGTCCTTACTTTAAAAGGAGTCGGTGTTCCTCACTTAAGCACTCCTTCTCGAAGGGGCGATCAGTTTGTAAAAATCAATATATTAACTCCTGTAACTCTTTCTGATGAAGAGAAAAAGCTTTTCGAAAGACTTGCAGAAATTAATAACGAAAAATTAAAAAAAGACGGCCATCTTTTTGACAAAATAAAAGGCGCATTTTCAGGCACTTAATCGCGCTGTCATTGCGAGGAGACTTAAAGAGCCAACGTGGCAATCTGTTTAGTTTTTTTAGAAATATTGAAATTCGGATAGATTCTCACGCCCATGTTACTATTTTTTAATGTTTTTTCATTTTTTGGCAATTTTGAAACTTCACAGACGTTTAAAAAATGTATCTTAAAAAGGTAAAAAAATGTCTGTTGGAATTTCAACTAATTATGTGAATATTCAAAGCAAACCTGTTTTTTGCGGAGTAAAGCCGCAAAAATGGAAAAGCGCTTTGAAATATATTGAATTGTGTCCTAATTCTCCTGTTTCCAAGGATTTTGTGGAAGATATGGCTGAAGGAATTTTAGCTATGGGAGATATCGGGGAAAAAATTATAAAGGCTAATAAATTAAAATATAAACTTGCCCAAAAGGCATCTGATGCTTTTCCTTCTTTAAAAGGAAAACATCCGCAAGGATGGCCAAAAGGTGCTACTTGGGACAATTGCGGTGCATTAAGTTATTCCGGAAAAGTTGGTTTGTTTGAAAATCCTGTCGGTAATGAATTTACAACTGTTAATGCTGTTTGGCATGAAACAGGTCATGAATTATATCGTACGCTTAAAAAAAGGGAAGATTATACAAAAGCTTTTTTAAAAGATATAAAAAACTTGCCTCAAAATCTGGAAATACATAAAAATAAGGTCAAAAGACCTGATTATTATATTGATTACGTAGTTCAAGGCAGTACTCCTCAAAAAGCGACATTAGGAGGCAAGGCAGAAACCTTTGCAGAAATCTTTGCCAAATTAATGGGTGGAAGCGTTCAAGAAAGACTTTGTAAGGGCATGGACAATTTGTATGACGGAATCTTTCCAAATACGATTGTTTATATTAAAGACCTGCTCCGTTCTATTGGTAAAAAATAATATTTTGTCTTAAATTTATTGAAATAGTGATTTGATGGGTCTATAATTCTGCTTAAGGAATTATTAAAAATGACTAACAAAACAAAAAATAAATTCGCATATTATCTCGGAAACTCAATGTATATAAATGTAACCAACTTATGCACAAACGAATGCGTGTTTTGCATAAAAAGCGCAACAGACAACGTTGGCGGGGTTAATCTGGTTCTGGAAGAAGAAAATTTTTCCCATGAAGATATAATCCGAGAAATAAAAACAACTTATGCAGAAAACACAAAAGAAATTGTTTTTTGCGGTTATGGAGAGCCTTTAATCAAGCTTGATCTTGTTATAAATATCGCAAAATTCATAAAGCAAAACTATCCTGATGTTCCTGTCAGGATAAATTCAAATGGACAGGGAAATTTAATACATAAAAGAAATATAATCCCGGAATTAGTCGGGCTTATAGATAAAATTTCAATAAGCCTTAATGCCGAAAATGCAGACCTTTATCAGGAACTGTCAAAGTCCCGTTATGATGCTGTTATAGCTTATCAAGCGGTAAAAGACTTTATTTTTGAGAGTGTTAAAGCCGGAATAGACACAACAGCAACAATCGTTACAGGTTATGGCGATTATAAAATTGATGTTGAAAAATGCAAAAAAATAGTCGAAGATCTCGGAGCAAAATTCAGAATTCGTGAATGGCTTCCGCAGGGGTATGAATAAGGAAAGATTTTTATTGGTTTACACAAAGTTTTCAGCGTATTTTAATAGGTATATGGACATTATTTTGTAAAGGAAATGGAAAAATGAGTAAAGCACTTGATACAATTATGCAGCCTAAATCGATAGCTATAATAGGAGCAACCGCAAAAGAAGGCGCTGTCGGCAACGAAATTTTAAGCAACCTTCTGAAATATGGATTTACCGGAGATCTTTATCCTGTTAACCCGAAGGCAGAAGAAATCTGCGGTTTGAAAGTATATAAAAGTATTCTTGATATTCCCAACAGCGTTGAAATGGCAGTAATTATAATTCCTAAGGATTTCGTTCCTGCAGTTATAGACCAATGCGCAGAAAAGGGTGTTAAAGGTCTTGTAATTATTTCAGCAGGATATAAAGAAACAGGCGCAGAAGGACTAAAAGCCGAAGAAGAATTGAGAGACCAGGTCAGAAAATACGGTATGAAATTAGTGGGTCCAAACTGTCTCGGTGTTATCAATACAGATAAAAAAGTCAAATTAGATGCTTCATTTGCTATGGCTCTTCCTGTAACAGGAAAAACAGCTTTTATTTCTCAATCAGGTGCTTTAGGAGCAGCTATTTTAAACCTGTTGGAAGACTTAAAAGTAGGTTTGAGCCAGTTTGTTTCTATAGGAAATGCGGCTGACTGCACAACAGAAACTTTCTTAGACTATTGGAAAGATGAACCGAATACAGACCAAATTTTATTATATATGGAAACAATTTCAGAGCCTGTGGAATTTAGCAGATTAGCTAAAGAAGTTACAAAGAAAAAACCGGTAGTCGCTATTAAAGCAGGAAGATCAGCGGCAGGAGCATCAGCAGCTTCTTCTCATACAGGTTCTCTGGCAGGTGCAGACCTTGCA
This sequence comes from bacterium, assembly GCA_037147175.1. Classification (NCBI taxonomy): domain Bacteria; species bacterium. Next base: position 7,404 of record JBAWVS010000050.1, on the reverse strand, counting down.
GCAGACGCTTTATTGAAACAAAGCGGTATTATAAGAGTAACTTCAGTTCTTGAGATGTTTGAAGTAGCCCAGGCTTTCGAAAATTGTCCTATCCCTAAAGGCAAAAGAGTTGCTGTTGTTACAAACTCTGGTGGCCCAGGAATTATGGCAACTGATGCTATTTGCGAACTCGGTTTAGAAATGGCTCAGATTTCCGACAAAACAAAAGAGTATTTAAGAAGCTTTTTACCTGCGGCTGCAAGCGTTAAAAACCCTATTGACATGATAGCGACTGCTCCGCTTGAGCATTATCCGAAAACACTCGAAGCAGTTATTGCAGATGAGAATGTTGATGCGGTTATGATGATTTCAGTTCCGTTTAAAAACGTTATTCCGATAGAAATTGCTCAAATAATTATGGACGTTAAAGCAAAACATCCTGAAAAGCCTGTTCTTTGCGTAATGATGACACCAAACAGTTTCTTTAGTGAGCTGAGCAAGATTAAAACCAACGTTCCTTTCTATCAATATCCTGAATCAGCCGCAAATGCGATTGCTAAACTTTATCAGCAGTGTGTATGGACACAAAGACCCGAAGGTAAAGAACCTAATTTCAGCGTGAACAAAGAAAAAGCGAAAGAAATTATTTCAATAGCACTTAAAGAAAACAGAAGCCAACTTACCACTTTAGAATCAATAGATGTGCTTGATGCTTATGGAATCAGGACATGTAAATACGCTTTTGCTTCAAATGTCGATGAGGCAGCCGCAGAAGCTAATAAAATCGGTTATCCTGTTGTAATGAAAATTACATCAACAAAAATTTCTCATAAAACAGAAGTTGGCGGTGTAATAGTAGGAATAAACAGCGAAGAACACCTTAGAACAGAGTATGCCGAACTTATCGAAAGACTTGAAGCAAGAAATATTGCACAAGACCTCGATGGCGTTATTGTTCAGGAAATGGTTAAAGGAAACAGAGAAATGGTTTGCGGCGTGGCTACAGACCCTCAATACGGACATCTAATGATGTTCGGGCTTGGCGGAATCTTTGTTGAAACTTTAAAAGATGTTGCTTTCAGAGTAAATCCTATTACTGATGTTGATGTAAAAGAAATGGTTCAATCCGTAAAAGCATATAAAATCTTAAAAGGTGCAAGAGGAGAAGGCTCTGCTAACATTGAGCAGATTGAAGAAACTCTTTTAAGACTTTCTCAGCTTATAAAAGATTTCAGCTTCATTAAAGAACTTGACATCAACCCACTGAAAATTTCCGACAAAACAGCCGAAGGTGTTGCAGTTGACGGACGTATTGAAGTTAATATAGAAGAAGCTAAAAAGGCACTCGGGCTTGGTTGCGGATGTGGCTGCAGCTGCTCATAGCAGCTTAAACTGATACATTCTCTTCCTGAAGAGCCACGCCTGCTATTTGAGTATCAAGCACAGCCAATTTTTTTAAAGGACCTTTTCCTGATTTTTCAATAAGTTTGGGAGACTGTTCGTTTGCTGATGTAATAATTTGTTTTAATTCTTGATAAACAGCTTCACTGTTTTCTACGTATAAAACCAGCGGCGGTCCCACAATTTTTAGAAAAATAAGAACAGGTTTTCTTGTTTTGATTTGTGGTGTTTGGGCGTATTGATTCATTTGCATTTTCCTTTTTGGTTTTTTTGTTACGTATAAAAAAGTCACGCTGTTATGTGTAAATAGGGAATTAAAAGCTTGCAAGCCTTAAACCTATTGACTTTTACATGACAGCGTGAAAAACATGTGAGGTGGTTGTTGTTGTGGACACAATTTTATAATATTATTTTAAACTTGAATTTTCATCCGCTATAAAAATGAAAAAACAGACTGACAAATAGCCAGTCTGTATTAAAAGATTTAAAAATTGTCGGAGATGGGACTTGAACCCACACAGATTGCTCCACACGCACCTCAAGCGTGCGCGTCTACCGTTCCGCCACTCCGACTTACGAGGTTGTGATTAAGTATCTGATAAATACATCAAAAAATCAATATTGTTTTAAAAATGAGTTTAGAATTAATTAAATTTCCTTACGTGCTTGATATGGTAAAATCATAAATTATAAGTATAAACGGAGTTTTTTTGTATGAAAGATCTGCCCAAGGCATATAGTCCAAAAGAAGTTGAAGATAAAATATATAAATTCTGGGAAGAAAATAATTGTTTTAAACCAGATGCAAAGAGTCAAAAGCCGCCTTTTAGTATTGTAATTCCTCCACCGAACGTAACAGGCGTTCTTCATATGGGTCATGCTTTAGATGGAACACTTCAGGACATAATTATTCGTCATAAAAGAATGTCAGGCTTTGAAACCCTCTGGCTTCCGGGTACCGATCATGCCGGAATCGCAACTCAAAACGTGGTGGAAAAAGAATTAAGAAAAGATAATATTTCAAGGCACGATATTGGCAGGGAAAAATTCCTTGAGTACACATGGGACTGGGCAAATAAGCATAAAAGCAGGATTTTAGGGCAATTTAAAAGGCTTGGAGCTTCTTTTGATCTTTCAAGAGAAAGATTCACCCTTGATGAAGGATGTTCAAAAGCTGTTAAAGAGGTTTTCGTAAGTTTATATAATAAAGGTTTGATTTACAAAGGCAAATATATTGTAAACTGGTGTCCGAGATGCAGGTCTGCAATAAGTGATATAGAAACCGATTATGTCACAGAGCAAGGTCATTTATGGGAAATAAGCTATCCTTTTAAGGATTCTTACGGGGCTATTGTTGTTGCTACAACAAGACCCGAAACTATGTTTGGAGATGTGGCCGTAGCGGTTAATCCAAATGACCCTAAATATCAAGATTTAATCGGAAAATCAGTAGTTGTCCCGATAATCGGCAGGGCGATTCCTATAATTGCGGATGAGGCAGTAGAAATAGGATTTGGAACAGGGGCTCTTAAAATCACTCCTGCCCATGATCCGAATGACTACGAAATCGGAAAACGCCATGGACTGAGCCCTATCTGGATTATGGATGAAGCAGGAAATCTTCTTACTGATGAGAATGTTCCTTATGAGCTGCGTGGGCTTGAAAGAAGCAAAGCAAGGGAAAAGACCCTCGAACTCCTGAAAATAAGAGGGGAATTTATAAGAGCAATCCCTCATGAACATAATGTCGGTCATTGTCAGCGTTGTTCAGAAACAATAGAGCCGCTTCTTTCCGAGCAGTGGTTTGTAAAAATGCCTGAAATCTCAGAAAGACCGATAAAAGCGTTAGAAACAGGCGAACTTGGTTTTATCCCAGAAAGATGGACAAAAATTTATCTCGATTGGATGGAAAATGTCCGTGATTGGTGTATAAGCAGACAATTATGGTGGGGACATCAGATTCCTGCTTACTATTGCGATAGCTGCAAAGAAATGACTGTGGCGATTGAAAAACCAGAAAAATGTACAAAATGCGGAAATTCAAGCTTAACTCAGGAAACAGATGTTCTCGATACCTGGTTTTCATCAGGTTTGTGGCCGTTTTCAACTATGGGCTGGCCTGATAAAGAAAGCCCTGACTTTAAAAAATTCTATCCGACAAGTGTTCTTGTGACCGGATTTGACATTATTTTCTTCTGGGTGGCGAGAATGGTCGTTATGGGCTATGAATTTACCGATAAATCACCGTTTGAAACCGTATATATTCACGGGTTGATTCGTGATGAAAAAGGTCAAAAAATGAGTAAATCCAAAGGTAACACGATTGATCCCGTTGAAATAATTGATAAATACGGATCAGATGCCCTTAGATTTACATTGACAAGCCTTGTGACTTATGGAGGTCAGGATATTAAAGTTTCCGACGAGCGTTTTGAATACGGAAGAAACTTTGCAAACAAAATTTGGAATGCCTCTAAGTTCGTTCTTATGAACCTTGAAGGGGTTGATGAGTCGGTAATTGATTTCAATGAGCTTACTATTGCAGATAAGTGGATTCTCCATAAGTTCAATGAAACTGTCCTTGAAGTAAATAAAAACCTAAAATCATATAGATTTGGGGAAACAGCGCAACTTTTATATGAATTTTTCTGGAATTCATACTGCGATTGGTATGTGGAAATCGCTAAAGTCCAGCTTAATAATCAATCTACTAAATTAAATACACAAAGAGTTTTAAGATACGTGCTAGAAAGGACATTAAGGCTTTTACACCCAATAATGCCTTTTATCACAGAAGAAATCTGGCAGCTTATACCCGGCAAAGTATATAAAGATGATTCTCAAACTCTTATGACTACTGATTTCCCTGAATATGATGCTGATTTTAAGGATGAACAGGCAGAATATAAAATTAATACCGCGATTGAAACTATAAAATCTGTCAGAAATATTCGGCAATCTTTCAATATACCTGTTAGCGCAACTATACATGCAGAAATCTATTCTGAAGATGCAACCTCAAAAGAAATTTTCGACACTATAAGACCTTATATAGAAAATTTTGCAAGGGTTGAGAAACTTTCTGTTAAAGCAGGAATCCCTGCGGAAATTCCTGCTCAGTCAGCAACAATAATGATGGGGGCTTCCCTTATAGTTGTTCCTCTTGCAGGGCTTATTGATTTGGATAAAGAAGTTCAAAGACAAAATAAAAAACTTGAAACACTGCTTAATGAGAAAAAAGGTCTTGATTCAAGGCTTAACAGTCCTAAATTTCTCGAAAGTGCTCCGAAAGAAGTAATTGCCCTGACCCAAGAGCGTATTAAAGAAATTGAACAGCAAACTCAAGCGATTCAAGAGCTTTTAAAGTCTTTAAAGAAATAACTTTGGATTAACTCGAATTGCTTGTAATTAAATTTACGCGTCATTGAGAGGAGAGGATCTAAACTCGGCGCGGCAAGCTATTTTGTTTTTATAGATTGCTTCGCTATGCTCGCAATGACGATTTTGACGATTTAAATTAATTAAGCAAATAAAAATTACAATTGTAAAGTTTTATTTAAAAGATGCAGATTATCGATTTTCAAAGTTTTTATATATATATATAGATATATATAAAAATTCTTTTTGTTTTACTTTTCTGAAAAATCAGTATAATAAAAAAAGATAACCAACTTAAATTTTAAAAAATCCAAACCAAGAACAACAATCTATCCAAAAAGGAAACCGATTACAAATGGAAGACACAGAAAAAAATAAAGAAAAAGGAAAACTAATAATAGCTGATTTCAAGACTGAACCAAAAATTCAGCCTAAGCCGTCTATCAATAATTCCGCTCATCAGTCAAATCCTATTTTAAACAGATTGTTTAAGCTTACTCATAATGAATTAATTAAAAATAAAGATAACTATAAATCGTTTTCAAAGTTTAACCCTGACGATTTAAGATAACTAATTTTTTTATAATTTTTAAAAGCGACAATTTACTTGTCGCTTTTTTACTGTTTCTCTTATTTTATTATTTAGGTATAATTAAAATAAACTCGTTTTGGTATAGAGTTAATAATATGGAGCTAAAATAGTGGGTGATATACAACCTTTTTTAAATTATCTTGAAATCGGAGAACTTTATCAAAAAGTAGGTGATTTTGAAAGAGCCAAAGAAGCTTATGAAAAAGTTATTGAATGTCCTGAGCTGGCATCTTTTGCATGGGTAAATATTGCCAAAATTGAAGCAGCCAGAAACCATTTAAAAACAGCCAAAGAATATTATTTAAGAGCTATTGAAACTGACGCTGAAAGTTATGAAATTCTTTATAACTACGCAAATTTTCTTCTGGATATCCAGGATTATGAAGAAGCTATTGAAAATTATGATAAAGCACTTGAAAAAGAACCCAGTCTGGCGCTTGCCAATTACAATAAAGGCGTTGCTTACAGCAGAATGGAAAAATACGAAAAAGCGATTGAATGTTATTTAAAATCCCTTAAAATGAATCCTGATGACTTTTTCTGTCTTTTTGACCTCGGAATTCTTTATTTTGAAATAGGCAATATAAAAGAGGCTGTTAAGCATTTCCAAAAAGCAATTGAATTAAATCCGAAAGAAAGTAAAGCTTATGAATATATGGCAGAATGCTTTAAAAAGACAAATCAGTTTGATATTGCATTAACGCTTTATAAAAGAGCTTTTGACCTAAATTCCGATGATATTATTCTGAAATATAAAATGGGAGATTTATATCTTGCTTTAGGGCAGGCCGATGAAGCTATGAAATTATTTAATAATGCTCTTGAAAGTAACTCTGTAGACGTGCTTTTGATTTACAAGAGAGCATGTACTTATGCGGATATGAACGATAAAGATAACGCAATGAAAGAATTAAGTATTGCCATTCAATTTAATCCCATAATTAAAGACATGGCGCTTATTGAACGGTCTTTTCTTCCTTATCATGAAGATGAAGAGTTTAAAATGGTTATTAATTCAAGAAGAAGACCTTTATAAAAATTTATTAAAAATTACTTGATAATTTGCTTTAAAGCGAGGGATTCTATATTATCCAGTTCAAGTAATTTTTTATGGACTGAATTAACTGGATTTTTATCAACAACGTTGATTATATAAGTTAATTTAATCTGATTTTTTTTGCTTAATATTTTGTTAGCGTCAACTTCTTCTATGTTTTTAAATTCTTTGTAAAACCAGTCCTGAATTTCTGACATGTTTTCTTTTGAACAAATGACTGATGCTCTTATTGTTGCACCCTTATTTATATGATTGGATAGAAATCCGCTTTCGAACTTTCTGATTACTACAAGAACAAGAAAAGTGACTACTGTCGTGATTATGGCCAGTTCATAAGACCCGACACCAACAGCCATGCCTAAACTTGCGGTAACCCAGATAGTTGCTGCTGTTGTTAACCCATAAACATTTGCCCCATAATGAAGCACCGCTCCCCCGCCTATAAAACCGATGCCTGTAAGTATTTGTGCGGCTATACGTGCAGGATCGTTTACTATTCTGACTCCGTTTTGTATAACTTCAGAAGTGAAACCGTGCAAAGAAAGTATTGTAAACATCGTTGAACCAAGACAGATAAGTATATGAGTCCTCAGTCCTGCCGTTTTGTTTGTCATTTCTCTTTCAAGCCCTATAATAAGGCCTAAAATAAGCGATATACTTATTTTTATTAGAATTTCAGGGTTGTGATAATTTATAAAAGGTAAAATTATTGATTTCATTTTTTATTAAAAATTCCACTATATACTGCAAATGCGCAAAATAAATATAACATGTTTTAAAACATTTTGTATTTTTATTTTATAATTAACTCGAATTGCAAAATAAATTAATCAAACCGTCATTGCGAGGAAGCTCGAAGAGCTGACGCGGCAATCCGTTTTATTTTTTATAGATTGCTTCGCTATGCTCGCAATGACGATTTTGACGATTTAGCAATTCGAGTTATACTGAAACGAGTTTGTTTTCAGGAAAACCGGCAAAGCCGGATTTTCCCGAA
>JBAWVS010000049.1 GCA_037147175.1 bacterium | reverse complement strand
ACATTTAATGCTAAGACGGTTAACTAAATGAAAAACTTTTCAGATGACCTCTAAGAAAATATTCAAAATAAAACGAAAAGAAATAATCGATCCCCAAAAAGAATGGTTTAATAAATGCATTCATCAATTCAAGCAGCTAAATACAAGAGAACGCTTTGATATAAGGGAAGAGGACTTTTATCCATGTTATGATGATGCGACTAATATAACAGGTTATGATACCCATTATGAGTATCATCCAGCTTGGGCTGCAAGAATATTAGCTAAAACAAAGCCTGTAAAACATATCGATATATCATCAAAATTAGCCTTTAGCACAATGGTTTCAGCATTTATTCCTGTAGAGTTTTATGATTATAGACCAGCCAATTTAAAAATTGATAACCTTAAATGTTTGCAAGCTGATTTAACGAATTTGCAATTTAAAGATGAAAGTATACAATCATTATCTTGTATGCATACAGTAGAACATGTAGGATTAGGGCGATATGGGGATAAAATTGATCCTGATGGAGATCTAAAAGCTGTTTCAGAGCTAAAAAGGGTTTTAGCAAAAAGCGGAAATCTTTTATTTGTTGTTCCTGTCGGGAAAAAGAGCAAATTACAATTTAATGCTCATAGAATATATACATATGACATGATTATTGAATATTTTAAGGATTTTAAATTAATAGATTTTTCTTATATTAAATCGCAAATGTCAGAAAATGAATATATAAATAATGCAACAAGAGAAGATTCATTTTCTGATGATTATGGATGCGGATGCTTTTGGTTTGAAAAGGAAATATAAAATGATAAAACAAATACTAAATAGAACTAAAAAACAAATAGAAAGAACACTGAATAAATTCAAAGAAGATAATACTATTGCAACCCCTCAAGATAAAATTCAAATTATAATTGATTATGCAACTGATTATAACTGTTCAACTCTTGTAGAAACAGGAACATATCTTGGTGATACGACATGGGGAGTTAAGGATAGTATTCAAAACATTTATTCTATTGAACTCTCAGAAGAATTATATAATACTGCCAAAAAACGTTTTATGGATTATCCTAATATTCATCTTTTACAAGGCGATAGTTCAGATATTTTGCCTCAACTTTTAGACTCAATCAATAAACAAAATATTATTTTCTGGCTTGATGGACATTATTCCGGAGATATTACGGCTAAGGGAAAGAAGGAAACCCCAATTTTAGAAGAATTATGTGCTATCCGTGATTACCAAATAAAAAATTCGCTTATATTAATTGATGATTCAAGATGTTTCGGAAATTTTCCTGATTATCCTGAGATTAATGAACTTAAGGCTTTTGTAATGAAAACTTGGAAAAAAGCCAAATTTCAAGTAAAAAATGACATAATAAGAATCATTATTTAAATTTAAACTAGACGTTATAAATTATTTAGAATTATTAATATTTATAATATACTTTTATAAAACAGTTGGATAATAGGATTTACAATGAATTTTTCAATTACAAATAAAATAAAAAATAAAAAATTAAGGCAATTTACAAGAAGACCTTTTGCATTTATACGAGATGAAGTAAGACATTCACTATATCCGCTTTTTTGGCTACATCCTACTTCTTATATCTGGACTAATTTTAATAAACTCTTTAGGAATTCACACTCGCAATTCCAAGAAGATTTGATAATAGATAAATTATTAAAATATAAAGAAAATGGTTTTTATGTAGATATTGGTGCAAATGATCCTGTGGAATTGAGTAATACTATCCGTTTTTATAGAAAAGGATGGACTGGTATAAATGTAGAACCTAATGTACTGGTGTATAATCGTTTATGTGCGGAACGCAAAAAGGATATCAATCTAAATATTGGCATTGCTCAAGAAAAAGGCGAATTTGATTTCTATAGAATAAATCCTGATGTATTGTCAACATTTGATAAACAAACTGCTGATGATTTTGTTGCTGAAGGATATAAATTAGTAGAAGTAATCAAAGTTTCTACACTTTCCTTAGAAAATTTGATCAGTACTTATGCTACAGATAAAAAAATTGATTTTTTATCTGTAGACACAGAAGGAATCGACTTAATAGTATTAAAAAGCAACAACTGGGCAAAATTTAGACCCACAGTTGTTATTGTCGAAATAGATAAAGGCGGCGATGAAATAATTGAATATTTAAATGAAAAAAATTATGAATTAAAATTCAAAAATCATTGTAATGCAATTTTTAAAGACAAAAATGTATATTAAAAAGATTCCCGTTTTATTTGGATATTTTTATCCAATCATCACAAAGGATGCCAATTTTTTTATGATATTCTTGTCCGTCATTAAACCAAATTGGCGGCGAAACCACTATTTTATTAGGGTTAGAGTTTAACCAAGTCCCCCACCAGCTAAAAGTACTATTAGCTATTATATTATGCTTGCAATTACTCATTAGTCTCATATCTTCATGAGCAGTTATATCGTTATTTATATCTACAAAAACCGTTTCAAATCCCGGATTTATATTATTTTTGCAATATTCTATATCATCTGAAAAAACAAAAAAAGTAGGATTATCAACTTTTTGGCTAATATATTTAATAGCATTTTTATAATATTCATCAGTACAAATATTACCCCATAAATAAAGAGTTTCTTTGTTCAAATAATCAGTTCTTCTAATATGCAAACTAATAGAATTAGAAGATTTGATTCTATTTAACATTTCCAAATTAGCACCTGCCGCAGAGTCTTTTAATATTAAATTTTGTTTTATTATATCTGCAATTTCTATAAAATATTTTTGAGATTGAAAAAAACCACTAATATAAGCTTGTTTCTTAATTTTTAAATTATCAAAATATTCGATTAAATTATTATTATCAGGATCTTCATGGAAACAGTGAGGGGATATTTTATATGCCTTACCCGGCAATTCTTTATTTCTTAATTTATATTTTATTTTATTAAATATATTCGGATTATTATATTTAACTTTTCTTATATCGTCTATCGTAGCCAGTTTATCATCGATATTAAAATATTTTAATCCAAATTCCAGAATAGAAGTCTCATTATTATAATTAGTTAAACAATCAATCTTTAGTTCTAAATTATTTTTTATTGCAAAATTTTTCGCAAAAGAATATTGAAAAAATTGATTACCTAACCCTCCATAAATTTCAATTATAATCATATTATAAAATCTCTTTTTCTTTAAAATCTTTAGCTATTATTGTACAACAAGAATAATTAATAATTAACATGGAGTATATTTTATCTCTATTTTTGATAAACTAATCTTATCAAATAAGGAATAAAAACATGTTATCAATAATAGTTTTTTCAAAAGACAGAACATTACAGCTTCACGGATATTTAGAAAGTTTACTTTATTTTTCTGAAATAAGTGCTAAAAATATTACTGTTTTATACAGAGATAGTGAGAAAATAAGCTATGACAAAGTAATAAGTTCTTTTCCCGATATAAACTGGGTAAAAGAAAATAACTTTTTTGAAGATTTAAAGAAAGCGGTTTCTGATTCAAAAGATTTTATTATGTTCGGCTGCGATGATGTTATTTTTAAGTCAGAATTCAATATAGGTACGATAATTAAAACACTGTCAAACAACAATGACATTTTTGGTTTTAGTTTAAGATTGGGTAAAAACATTATTCCGCTGCCTGAAAAATTTATTGAAAATACTGATTGTCTTGAGTGGAACTGGAAAAATACAACGGCACCTCATTGGAATTATCCTTGGGAGCTGGATTCAACAATTTATAGAAAAAATGATGTTTTAGAAATTATTTCTGATTCTTCATTAGATTTAAAAAATCCTAATTATCTGGAAGGCGATATTGCAATAAATCTTGATAAATTTATAAAAAGAGAGCACCTCGCTTCTTATAAAAACGGAAAAAGTATTGTAATAACAGTTAACAGAGTTCAAGATACACATCCTAATCATTTTGATACATCAGCAAGTACTGATCCTGAAACTCTTCATCAGAAATACTTGGATGGCTATAGGTTGGATATTCCTGCCATTTCGAAACTTAAAAATAAAATAATTCATGTTGGTTCAAAGTATTTTCTAATTACAAACAAACCATTGAGTTACAAAACATCGCAATATTGCAAAGTAAAACACTTTTTTGAAAAATTAGTAGGTAAAAATTGATTAAATTTTTAGATTTACATAAAATAAATGCACAATATAGAAAAGAAATTGACGAAGCTATTAGTAACGTCATCGATTCAGGATGGTATATTTTAGGTAAATCAGTTGAGTCTTTTGAAAAAGAATTTGCGAACTATTGCGGTACAAAGCATTGCATAGGTGTTGCAAACGGACTGGATGCCCTGACATTGATTATAAAAGCATATGGATTTCACGAGGGTGACGAAATAATCGTTCCTGCAAATACATATATAGCTTCAATTTTATCAATATCACAAAATAACCTTATTCCTGTTTTGGTTGAGCCTGATATTGAAACTTATAATATTAATCCTGAATTAATTGAAAAAAATATTACAAAGCGAACTAAAGCCATTATGGCAGTTCATCTTTACGGTCAGTGTGCTCAAATGGACAGAATTAATGAGATTGCTAAAAAGTATAATTTAAAAGTTATAGAAGATTCTGCACAAGCACATGGGGCGATTTATCAAGGTAAAAGATCAGGTAATCTCTCGGATGCTTCAGGATTTAGTTTTTATCCCGGAAAAAATCTTGGCTGCTTGGGAGATGGAGGAGCTATAACCACTGATGATGATATTTTGGCGGAGAAGTTAAGAGCATTAAGAAACTATGGATCACATAAAAAATATGAAAATCTTTATAAAGGCATTAATTCAAGACTTGATGAAATACAGGCTGCAATTTTAAATGTAAAATTAAGATACTTAGATAAAGATAATCAAAAAAGAAGAGAAATTGCTGAATTTTATCTACAAAATATTACTAATTCAAAAATAATTTTACCAATAGTCCAATATAAAGAATCAAATGTTTGGCATTTATTTGTTGTAAGGACAGAAAATAGATCTAAATTTAAGCAATATTTGTTAGATAATGGTATTGAGACTATGATTCATTACCCTATATCGCCTCATAAACAATTGGCATATGCTGAATTGAACAAAGAATCCTTTCCTGTAACTGAAAAAATTCATAATGAAATTATAAGCTTGCCAATAAGTTCTGTTATGAATAAAACTGAAACTCTTAAAATTGTTGAGGCAATTAATAACTATGAATGATTTGATTTCAGTAATTATACCAGCTTATAATCACGAAAAGTTTGTTGAATATACTATTAATTCAATAATCTTACAATCTTTTAAAAATATTGAACTAATTATAATTAATGATGGTTCAACAGACAGTACAAATGATAAAATTACAAATCTTGCTGATAAATGTAAAGAAAGGTTTGTTAGATATGAGCATTTCAATAGAGAGAATTTGGGTTATATTAAAACATTAAATCAATTAATAGAAACAGCAAACGGCAAATACATATATTTAATTGCCTCTGATGACATAGCAAAACCTGATGCTCTAGAAACTTTATATAATTTTATTAAAAATAAACCTAAATATGGAATGGTTGTCGGAAACAATGAAATAATCGATGAAAACAATCAAGTTGTGTATTGGGATAAGCAAAGAAATATAGTGAAGACTTTAGAAGAAGCTGAATACAAAAATTTTGTCGAATTTTTAAAGAATGATCGTCCTGATATTGATTTTAATTCCAATAACTTTGGTTCATATAAAAGTCTAACTAGAGGTAATTATATTCCTAACGGTTATATAATGAGAAAAGAAGCTATAATCAAAGCAGGAGGATATAAAGAAAATACTCTTGATGACTGGTATCTGAATTTGCAAATAGCAAAACACTATAAAATAAAATTTATCAATAAAGTTCTATTTTCCTATCGTTGGCATTCAACTAATACAATGAAAAATACAGAATTTATTGATAAATTAGTTAAAAATGTTCAAAAAGAGATCAACGAAGAGAAAAATTTGTACCAAAATACAGTAAGGTTTAAAATTATTTCTTCATTGATTAAGATGTTATTTATTTTTATTCCTTCAAAAAAAATTAGGAATCAAATTAGGTTGCAATACTTATAAATATAACTTCGGAATATTATTTAAAATAAGAAAAATTAAAAATTATGAAAATACTTTACGACAATATAATCTTTATAAACCAAAATTATGGCGGAGTTCCAAGATATTTCTTTGAGCTAATGACTTATTATACTCAAAATAAATCTTTAGATTTTGATTTCCCTATTTTATACAGTGAAAATGAGTATTTAAAAGATACTGATATTGCACCCTGGGTTAAAAGATTTAAAAAAAGCGGCTTATTGAAAATTGGAGAAATAAGGAAAAATCTCAGAAAACTAAACCAATTTCTTGTAAAACAAGCTATTTGCTCGAAAAAACATGATGTATTTCATCCGACTTTTTATCAAGATTATTATATTGATTTAATAGATGACAAAAAATTGGTAATAACAATTCATGATATGATTCAAGAAATATTCAGCGAAGACTTTAAAGACGATCCGACACAGGGTGCAAAGTATAAAAAAATGTGTGCTTATAGAGCTGATGCAATTATTGCAGTATCTGAAAACACGAAAACAGATATTTTAAAATTTTATCCTGATATCAATCCTGATAAAATAGAAGTGATCTATCACGGAAACCCGTTTGATCGTTTTGAAGAAAGCAATAAACCATTGATTGATATGCCGAAGAGATATATTCTTTATGTCGGCAATCGCAATTTATATAAGAATTTCAACTTTTTTATTGAATCAATCGCAGATTTATTGAAGCAAGATGAAAGTTTAAACCTTTTTATAACCGGTAGTGCCGCTATCTCAAGTGAAGAGTTTAAATTATTCAACTATTTGGGAATTAATAAGAGTATTGTTTATCATAGATCAACAGATAATGAACTTTTATACTTATATCAAAACGCCGTTTGTTTTGTTTTCCCCAGTCTTTATGAAGGGTTCGGATTCCCTATCCTGGAAGCATTTGGAGCGTCATGCCCTGTTATTGCCGGCAATATAAGCTCTTTGCCTGAAATAGGACTTAATGCTTGTGAATACTTTGACCCCAGAAATTCTAAATCTATCTTAGAAACAGTTCGAAAAGTTGTTTACGATGAAGAACTAAAATGTTCAATGATAGAAAAAGGCTTAAAAAGAGCCAATGATTTTTCTTGGGAAAAAACAGCATTAAAAACAATGTCCGTTTATGAAAAGGTTATAACTTTATGATTATTGCTAAATTAAGAGGCGGATTAGGCAATCAAATGTTTATATATGCTTTTGCAAGACATCTTGCACATATAAATAATACCGACTTGAAACTTGATCTTTCTTATTATACCAATTATCACAGAGATTACGAGCTTAACCATTTTGATATTATTGAAAACATAGCGACAGAAGACGAAATTAAATTATTAAAGAAGTTAAAGCCCAAGCATAATGAGATTTTAAGCTTTATAAAGTATAAGCTTAAAAATAGACCTGTTAAAATGTTGCCTGACAAAAGTTATATACTTGATGATGGCGTTTCATTCATACCTGAATATATGAAATTGCCTGATAACGTATTTCTGGAAGGACTTTTTCAGTCAGAAAAGTTTTTTAAAGACATTAGAATGATAATAAAAAAAGAATTTACTCTAACAGAGCCTTTACAGGGTAAAAATTTACAGTTTTCTAATCATATAAAATCAGTTAACTCTGTAAGCTTGCATGTCAGACGTGGAGACTATATCACAAATCAATGGGCAATGGATAATCTAGGGCTGTGTTCGCTTGAATATTATCAAAAAGCAATAGAATATATTGAGAGCAATACTGAAGATCCTCATTTTTTCTTATTTTCTGATGAAATTGAGTGGGTAAAAAAGCACCTGAAAATCAATTCATCCTATACGACAGTTGATGGTAATAATGAAAATACCGGATATGAAGATTTGAGACTTATGAGCTTATGCAACCATCACATAACAGCCAATTCATCATTCAGCTGGTGGGGAGCTTGGCTGGGACATAACCATAATAAAATTGTAATATCCCCAAAGAATTGGTTTAAATTAAACATATTTGATGATAAAGATTTAGTTCCTGATAACTGGATAAAATTTTAATTTTTATCCGTGCAAAAAGCCTTCTTTGAGTATATTCAGGGACAGTATACATAAACGAGTTTATTTTCAAGAAAACCTGCTAAGCCGGATTTTCCAGAAAAACGCTCTCTGCTTACGCATACCGCATTATAATAATTTTTTTAAATCCCAAATTCATTATTGATGCGGTATAAATAAAATAAAGTTTATTATCTTTAATTTTTTCGGTAAGATAAACAAAGATTAAAACAAATGAAAAAAATAAAATTATGAGGTAGGAATGAAATTAAGCGAAATTAATAATGATAAATCTTTTGACTATGTCTATTTGTACAAAAGAATGTGGCCTTTTGTTAAACCCTATTTATTCAGAGGAATACTTGGAATTTTAATAGCAATTCCGGTAGGGCTTCTAGATGGTGCACCTGCTCTGGGAATTAAATATTTTTTCGACATAATAACTAAACATCCTGAGCTTATCAGAGCTGTTTTTTTCTGGGGCGGTTTTGCTGTAATCGGCATTGGTATTTTGCAAGGAGTATTAATGTACTTAAATAACTATTTGAATGACTGGACCGGTAAAAAAATAACTATAGGACTGCAACAATATCTATTTAAAAAACTTCTTCTTTTTGAACCTGCATTTTATGATAAAAACTCGTCAGGACTCGTTATGGCAAGATTTTTAAGCGATCCGAGTGGTGCGTGCAGCGGAATAATAACTAATCTTAAAGATCTGACTTCTACTGTTTGCTCATCAATTGCACTTGTCGGAGTATTAGTTTATATGTCCTGGCAACTTTCAATATTTGCGATAATTATCCTTTTATGTTCATTTTTACCTGTAAACCTCATAAAAAAGCATGTCCGACGTGTTTCACATGAAGGAATGGAAATAGGAAGCAGCGTAAATACAAACTTTTATGAAACATTTAATGGAAATAGAATAATAAATTCTTTTAATCTACAAAAATATCAATTTGAAAAATTTATGGATCAGCTTATTCAATCTTTTAATCTGGGCATGTGGCTTACGAAAAGACAAGGGTGGATTTCACCGACAATGATAGTGATTGGATCTATAGGACTTTCATCAAGTTTATGGCTTGGTGGTTATTTAATATCAAGTAAAGCTATAACGCTCGGAAGCTTTTTTGCTTTTATAATGGCTTTGATCCTTTTTTATAAGCCCGTGAGAACACTTGGTAATACAATGACCGGGATGCAAGGAAGTTTTGTTGCAATGAACAGAGTTGTAGAACTTTTTGATCTTGAACCCTCAATTAAAAATCATCCGCAATCAATTAAAATTCCTACTATAAAAGACTCTGTGCAATTTGAAAATGTATGGTTTGAATATGAAGAAAATGCACCGATTTTAAAAGGAATAAATTTAGAAATAAAAATTGGTGAGTCACTTGCTCTTGTGGGAAATTCCGGCGGAGGCAAAACAACTTTAGCTAACCTTATACCTCGTTTTTATGATATCAAACAAGGCTCTATAAAAATCGACGGAATTGATATAAGAGATATAGAACTGGAAAGTTTAAGACAAAACATAGCTATAGTTTTTCAGGATAATTTTCTGTTTACGGGTTCAATCAAAGATAATATTCTTTTAGGGAAATTTGATGCAACTGATGAAGAAATTCAAAATGCATTAAAAGGCTCATTCCTTGATGAATTTATAGCTTCATTGCCTGAAGGCTTAAACACCGAAATTGGTGAAAGAGGAGTAAGACTCTCCGGAGGACAAAAACAGCGGCTTGCAATCGCAAGAGCCATGGTTAAAAATGCACCGGTTGTAATTCTAGATGAAGCAACTTCTGCACTTGATAATAAATCAGAAGCTATAGTTCAAAAAGCATTAGATAAACTTATGGAAAACAGAACTGTTATTGTAATAGCTCATAGACTTTCGACAATTCAAAATGCAACTAGAATTGCGGTAGTCAATAATGGAGAAATTGTTGAAATTGGTTCACATGATGAACTTATATGTAATAATAGCGGAGCTTACAGTTCGCTCTATAATGCTCAGTTTAAATTCAAAGAAGAACAATCGGAAAACCTTGCAGAGTTACAGGAAGTGTAAATGACAATAAGTGTAGTAATAAATACGCTGAATGCTGAAAAATATTTGGAAGAATGCTTAGACTCATTTAAAAACTTTGATGAAATTGTCTTATGCGATATGTACAGTACTGATAAAACAATCGAAATAGCTCAAAAATTCGGTTGTAAAATTGTTTATCATGAAAAAATCGGCTATGTTGAACCAGCACGAAATTTTGCAATTTCTCAAGCTTCAGGAGATTGGATATTTGTAGTTGATGCAGATGAAATTGTTCCTGTAAAACTTGTAGACTTTCTGAAAAACTTTGCAAAAGAGCAGGAAAAAAATAATTTTCAATACACAACAGCCGCAATTCCTCGAAAAAATTGGTTCTTTGGAAAATTTGTAAAAGGTGATTGGGCTGTAGACAGACAAATACGTTTTTTTAAAAGAGGGTGCGTAAGCTGGAAAAACGAGATTCATCTTTTTCCGAAAGTAGACGGGCAAATATATGAAATTCCCTCAGAAAATGAAGATTTGGCAATGCTCCACTATCAATGTGATTCGATAAGTGATTTGGTTAATAAAACCAATATTTATACAGATTTTGAAGTAAAAAAATGGATTGATTCCTATTATGAATTTTCGATTCCAAGTTTATTATTCAAACCGTTTGGTGTTTTTTTAAGAATGTATTTCAGGCAGGGCGGTTATAAGGACGGAATGCACGGTTTCATCCTTGCTTTAGTCAGGGGTTTCTTGTATAGATTTCTTATTATTGTTAAGATATGGGAATATAATAAAAACAATAAACTGAATTAGCGGAGTTTTAAAATTTTGAATGAAAAAGATAGCTTTTATTGTCAGATTATTTCAAGATAAATCTTTTTATGCAGGCAGTGAAAAATTTGTATACAAAATTATTAATGAATTTATCAACAATAATTATTTAGTTGATGTTTATTGTAACGAATTAGATATTAATAACAATAAAATAAATCCTGATTATACAAATTTAGTAAGAATTAAAAACATTATCGGCATTAATGAAATAATTTTATGTGATGACGGTTCTGACCTTTCAATACCGCAACAAGCGGAAGCCTATTATGACAAAATCCAAATGATGCTTAATGAAAGACAATATGATTTTGCAATAACAGACGGAATCGCTCCCAAAATCGATATGACTCTTTTACAGGTTCACTCGCTTATTAATAAAAGATTTAAGAATAAAAATTTCTTTTTGAAACTTTACTACAAAAAATACAAACCTAAAATGATTCAAGATGCAAATTGCGAAGAAAAATGGATAACACAGGATCACAGAAAAATATTTGTTGTATCAAACAGATTAAAAGAAGATTATGTAAGTAATTTTAATATTCCCGAAAATAGAATCAGTGTAATATATCCCGGTATAGAACCTTCTGACGAAATTGAAAAGCACGAAAGTAATGATACATTTACTTTTGGAATATCGGCAACATTTTTTAAAAGAAAAGGCGGGCTTTTATTCTTAAGAGCACTAAGAAAAGTTAAGCAAAAAGGGTGCAAGTTTAAAGCATATATAATTTTAAGAAATAATTCCGGCTCTAAAATGAGATGGTTTAATATTTTATTAAAAGTTTTTAATATTACTAATGAAGTCGAATTTATTTCTTTTCAAAATGATATGAGGGATTTTTATAAAAAAATAGATTGTCTTGTTATGCCGTCACATGAAGAAGCTTTCGGGCTGGTTGCATTGGAAGCTATGATAAATAAAATTCCTTGTATTGTAAGTTCCTGCTCAGGAGTTTCTGAAATAATTAAAGACGGAGTTGACGGGTTTGTTTTTGATATAAACAAAAATGCTTCAAGCAATTTAGCTAAAAAAATGGTATATATTCTGAAGAATCAAGGTAAAATTAATGAATGTATTATTAATGCATATGAAACAGCAAAAAAACATACATGGAGTCATACATTTTTGGAATTAGAAAGTAATTTCAACGAACTACCCCAAAAGAAAGCAATATAAATACAAATGAACAACAAGTCTGAAACAATTGATATAATTCTCCCGTCGCGCATCGGTGATTGCCTTTTAGGGCTTCCGGCTTTATTGTGTTTAAAACAATTAGTTGAAAAATTTCCTGAAAAAAAATTAAAAATAACTGTATTTTCGACTAGTGTTTTAACTGAAATCCTTAAAAAACTTAATTTATTTGAAATTAAGCAATTTTCTAATATTCAAAAATTAAGAACAATTTTTAATCCGTCAAACAAAGCAATATTTTTGCATACCACCATGGACAATCATTGTTTTTTTGCTAAAAAAACATACGGGATAAATATTACAGGAAAAAAAATAAGCTATCAGAATGATATGCCTTATTTGTACGTAGATCAAACGCATAAATACATACCCGAATCTCTTTTTAAACATTTAAAAGATAATCTCGATTTTTCAACATGCACAATAAGTTTTTTCGGAATGCTTCTTGAAATTGGCTTTTCTCCTGAAGAAATTATAGAAACTTTTAATTTTAACGAAGATTCTCTTGATTTTGAAGAAGAAATAACAAATTGGAAGCCTGAAATTCAAAATTATGTTGTTATTTGTATGGAAGCAGCATACGGAAGCAAAGGTGATGCAGACAGAAGATTTAAAGAAGAATCGTATTTTGAAGTTTCAAAATATATATATGATAAATTCGGACTAAAGTCTGCTTTTATAGGAATTGACAACATAATAAGTCTTCCTGAAATTAATTATATTTATGACTTTAGAAAAAAACTTGATTTTTTACAACTTGCTCAACTTATGAAGGATTCTGAAGGATACTTAGGAAACGATACAGGTCCTCTTCATCTTGCTAACTTGATGAAGAAATATTCTTTAGGAATTTATTCCAGAGAAACAGCTATGAAAATTAATTATTATCCTATATTTAATAATTTGAACTCGCCAACTCTGGGATTCCCTGAAATGGATATTGTTGATAATTTTTGTTCTAAACTTGTTGAAAAAGTTTAATTTCATACCTTTTTAAAAGTCTTTAAATCCAAAACTGTGTACATTTCAGCCCAGCCTCTATTAACGAGCATTCCTCTATAGGCGTTTAAAGAGATTATGCCTTTAAAAAACCACAGATTTTTATTTTGAGAACAATATAACTGTATTAATTCTCGTTTTTTTCTTATAACTTTAGTCACATCAATAAAATAATTCGGCATTGTCATAGCTGACCATATTTCGTAAGAAACTATTTTAAGCGATTTTTTGTATTTTTTTTCTTTTAAAAGTTGCTGCAATAACTTTGTAACAGCTTTATGGTCTTTGTGATTTTCAAAATAATTGGGAATAAAAATATAATCATAATCAGAAATATTTATTTGTTTGAATTTTTCATAATTAAAAATAAGTTTTCCGTCTTGAATATCTAGAAATTCGTATGAATTAATGCCAACCTGTTCCATAACGCTAGTAAATTCTTTTTTTCTGATATTTACAATTTCTTCGTTATCATCTTGAACAGTTCCGAATTTGCCATCTGTAAGACAAATAATATGAACATTTTGAGGATAACGGAGAAGAAGTCCTCCACATCCAAAAGTTTCATCATCAAAATGTGGAGCTAATACAAGACATTTTTCTTTAGGCTGAATTATTAATTCTTCAGGATCAATTTTTTCAAAATGAAAAAAATTGGCTAATTTTAGATATTTTTTTCCAATAACAAAATCTTTATATATTTTTTTAAAATTAATCATAATTATATTGACCCATTTACTTTCTACAGAATAAAGCAAAAAAGTTTTTTATAAAGAATTTGCTTAAAATTAAATTAGAATTTTGAACAAAAAATTTAAAAACTTAATAGCAACAACTTCTAGTATCGTATAGATATTTTTATAATGAAATCAGTATTCCAATTTTTGATTTATAACTCAACATAAATATGCCTTAATTTATAACAATGATATAATTTAAAAATGAAAAAATTAAATACTGATATTGAAATTCTATGTTTAAAAAGAAGAAAGGGCAATAAAATGGCAATCCAACGAGAAGTTGAAAAAATATTTAAAAAAATATTAAAACCATTTTCTTGTAACAAAGAATCATTTTCACCATCGTATGAATATAAAAGGAGCGAAATTTTAAGATATGCCAAGGAAAACAATATAAAAGTTTTTATTGAAACAGGCATATATAAAGGCGAAACTCCGGCTATGCTAATAAATGATTTTGAAATATTGCATACTATTGAATTGAGTGATGAATTATATGAAATGGCAACTGAGAAATTTGCAGGAACTAAAGTAAACACACATCATGGCGACAGCAGCAAAGTTTTACCCGAAATCATAAAAAATACTGATAACCCAATTTTATTTTGGCTTGATGGGCATTATTCAAATGCACCGTTCTGTGCAAAAGGCGAAAAAGAAACTCCGATTATGGCAGAATTGTTGAGTATCTTTGCATCTGAAAATTTTTCTCACGTAATTTTAATTGATGATGCCAGATGTTTTGGGACAGAAAAAGACTACCCAAGTATTAAAGAATTAAAGAAATTTATTTGTTCTCACAAACCAAATGCTAATATAGAAGTTTATGATGACATAATCAGAATTAAGCTTTAAAAGTTTTTATTACATTATAATCAAAATAATAGGATATACTTTATACAATGAAAAAATTTTTTGAAAAATTTCTTAAAAAAAAGAAAAAATATATATCTTCTGAAAATGAAAAAGATGACGTTTTATCGCATTATCAAATCCTTAAATTAATTCACGATTTATATACACCAAAAACCTATCTTGAAATAGGTGTACAGCAAGGCCGCTCCATAAATTTAGCAAATAAAAAGACTAAAGCTATAGGAATTGATCCATTCAGAGACGATAAAATTATTTTTAACGAAAATGTAAAAATGTTTCATGTTAAAAGTGATGACTTTTTTGAAAATAATCATCTAGACAAAGAGTTGGACAATCAAAAAGTTGATGTGTCGCTTATTGATGGAATGCACCTATTTGACTTTGTTTTAAGAGATTTTATAAACTCAGAAAAAAACTCTGGCAAAAATTCACTGATATTAATACACGATACAATCCCTATTGATAAAATTTCTTCGGATCGCGAAATTAGTAGTGGTGCTTGGACAGGGGACGTATATAAAATAATTCTTATATTAAAAAAATACAGACCAGAATTGAAAATTTATAACATAAGTATTCCGCCTATAGGAGTCTGTCTTGTACATAATTTAAATCCTGATTCTGATACGCTGATAAAGAATTATGAAAATATCTATAATGAATATATTAATATGAATTACGATGATATAAAAGATGATTTTGACAAAAATTTGTCAATTTTAAGATTAAATATACAAGATGTTGAAAATATTCTTAAACATGAATTAAAAATCAGTTTCTAAATATGTTTCTTTTATATTAACTATTTTTTATAGATTTAATTCTTTTAAAATTTCTTCCGCTTTGATTGAATATCTATCGGGATTATAAATAACTTTATGTAAATTTGTATTTTTGGGTCCCCATATTTTAAATAAGTTATTGAAAAACAGAATAACCGAAGGAATATTAAAAACATAAGCCAGATGTGCCGAACCGGTATCAACCGTAACAATTTTCTCAAACTTTCGTACAAGAACTGCAAATTGTTTAACGGTAGTTTTTTGTGATAAATCCAGAAAATCTTCAGTACCAAGCTTCCTCAGTTCTTTAGCATAAAGCTGTGCCATAAATTCGCCGGTTAGAACAACTTTATATCCTGGGATTTGATTTATTAAATCAATTAAACGTTTTCCTTCTTGCGGTATCCAGTCTTTATGTTCCAAAGCAGAGCTGGGTGAAAACCCAATGAGCTTATAGCCTGAATATCCTGACTCCTCAATTAATTTGTCAATATATTCAATATCTTTATGGTCAAAATTAGTTTTCAAAGACAATGAGTAATCATTTGTATATAAATCTAAAGGTTCAAGAGCTTTTAAATAATTTTGAATTATATGGGCTTCTTCAATATCTTCCTGAGTTAAAGTATATTTTTTATTGAGAAAAATATCAGTACCTGTTTTATGCCGACCTACTCTATATTTTGCTCCTATAAGAAAAGCCATAAAGCTGTATGTAGAAGATTCGTTAATTACAACAGCTAAATCAATTTTATGCTTTAATCCTATCTTTAAAGCATCTTGCAAGAAAATAAAAGGATTTTTGCCTTTTCCTTTATTGTCAAATATTTCAACAAAATCAACTTCGGGTAGTAGTCCTGCAATTTGAGCAGCTCCGGGCCATGTTACAAAAATAATCTCTGAATGAGGATATTTTTCTTTCAAAACCCTGCAAACAGGCTGAATGTTTACAACGTCACCTATTTTGGCTCCAAAGACAATAGCTATTTTGTTTATTTTTTTAGGAAGTCCCATTGTTAACTCACAATTTAGTTTTAGTACTAAAATTTTGTTTAAATTTATCATAGACTTCATCAATATTTTGAGGACAGTACACTTTTGTATTTAATTCAGGAAAAATAGGACTAAAATCTGTCAGACTGTGTTCCATAAAATAAGTTCCTACTGAAGGTTTTTGCATAATATTGGCTATGTGTAGAGGAGCTGTGTCATTTCCGATATAATAAACTGAAGATTTAATTACCTGAGCTAATTGAAATAAATTAAGCTGTTTTCTTAAATCAATAAAATTAGGATTATTCGGTAATTTGAAATTATGATTAACACCAACAAAAACAGATTTAAGATTAAAATCCTCAAAACATTTGTTAGCTATTTCAATATAATAATTTTCATCCCAACGTCTGTTCGCATCACCTTTTTTTCCATAAGCAGCTTCCATGCAAAAAACCACATATTTTTCTTTCATAATCGAATGAAAAAATCCATTAAAGTTATTTAGCACCAAAGAATCAGGACTAAAGTCAAATGTATCAATAATTTGTTCTGTCGTATAACCTAATTCCAATAAAATTCCAAATAAACTTATTGAATACTGTCCTAAATTAAATTTATCCTGCAAAAAAGAAATTAATTCTCCTGGTATAAAATCCTTGAAATTATTAATATTCATAAAAGGCAGTTCGTAATCAAATTTAATGATTTTTTTATGTTTGTTAGTTAATCCATATTTTATTTTTGCCGTGTATCCCCAATTTATGTTTATTGTTTCAGTAAAAAAGGCAAAATTCGCTGATTTTAAATGAGATATTATTTTTGTAAAAATAGTAAGACGCTTGCATTCAAAAATACCCAAAGGTGAGTATAATTCAGACAAAAAGGGCTGAGCAATTATTCTGATTTTATTGTTATCATTATATTTCTCATTAACTTGCTTAAGTGCAATAAGCATTGGGATGTTTAAAATTGCATCACCTATTCGCCATGGGACAATTATATCTATTTTTTTATTTTGATAATGAGCCAAAATTGCTTACTTCCTAATAATAATTTTAGAACTAGCTTTAAACTGTCTATATCTTAACATAATAATGATTGTTTTAAAGAAACACATCTATTTTATTAGAGAGTCAACTTAAATTAATTTTCGGATTTTATAAATCGGCAAAATCTTAATAAAATAAATTTAAACAAGCATCGGGATGTTTAAATTTGAAGTGCCGATTCGCCAAGATTGAATTTTATCTATTGTTTTATTTTGATAAAGAGTCGAATTTACTTACTTTCTATAGAATACTAATTACAAAATAAACTAAAAAGATCGTTAAATAAACAGATTTGAATTTTGTAAAGTTTATTTGCTTAAATAATGCTTTTCCATAAGGTTTAAAATCATCTCGGGTTTAATGTTTAGCATACATGGATTATATTGATTGCCGGTTTCCTGAAATTTGCATTTTCGCCTGTTGCAAGGAATACATTTTAAATCGGATTTAAGAGCAAATGATTGATTTCCGTAAGGTCCTGTTCTTGAAATCGGAGCCGCACCATATAGTCCTATAGTAAAAGTTCCGATAGCCGTAGCAATATGCAAAGGTCCAGTATCTCCTGATATAAAGATATTGCATCTTTGCATTAAAGCCGCGCTTTCAATAAGACTTAATTTCCCGCAAAAAGACGTAATATTTGGAGATAAATTTTCAAGAATATTTGCTTCTTCAGCATCTTCATCAGAACCGGTTAATACTATTTGACAGTTATATTTAGCTACAAGAGATGCTGCAAGCTCTGACCAATATTCCAGCGGCCATTTTCTTCCTTGTCTTACGGAAGACACGCCCATATTAAATCCGATAAGTTTATTATCAGTTTTAATTAAACTTTGTATTTTTTTACTTGCTTCTTCCGGCAAATAGATTTTAATTTCTTTATCTAAAATAATATCCTTAAAAACAGGCTTTGCCGTTTTCCAGAAGTTTTCAACGGCGTGGAGTTTAAACGTTTTTTTGTAAGCAACTGTTTTTTTAGCTCCTAAAATTAAGCTAAAAATATTTGTTTTTATTGACGGTTGTAAATTAATAAATACATCGAATTTTTCTTTTCGCAGTTCTTTTGCAAGATTAACAAGATGTTTGTAAGTTTTCCCTTCAACAATCCAAACTTTTTTAAGATCCGGATCATTTTGAATTAAGACTGCAGGGATTTTAAATGTTGCATAGTGAATTTTAATTTCTGAATCATATTTTTTTAATGACCGAAAAAGAGCTGTTGTGTGTACAACATCTCCGATAGCTCCGAATCGTAATATTAATATTTTTTTTACAGTCAAAATAATTTACTTTCAGTTTTTATAAAACCTGAATTAATTTTATATTGAAGATAATATCAATTGCAAGAATTTTATAAATTTACGAAAAAACAGGATTAATTTTCAAACCGCAGTTTTTGTTTTCATTGAGATTCATTCTGAGGCAAGGTCAGCTTCAAGCATTATTATAGAAAACTTCCTTGTTCTATAATAATAATTCCCTATTCTTTAAAAATAATTCCCTGTTATTTTTTTAGGGAATTATGCCTTGAAACCCAAGCGGTGAGTGCCTTAAAAATTTGAATAAAGGCAATATTTTAACAATTTCCCTGAAAAGTCCCTGTTATTGATTAATTAATAATTTGCTCATAAACTTCTGAGGGAAAAGACAAATAAGTTATCATAACAACATGAAAGTTAAGGATAAAAAGTATCACTTGGTTTGAGAATTTTGTTTAAACACTTCCGCATTATTTACAGTAGTTTGAGAGCACTAATTCACTTATTCTCAGACTACGCGATACTTTCTCTCAGACCTATTGATAATAGACAGCATCAGACTGTTTAATTGCAATATTGTTAGCACTTCCAAAGCCAAGGTTCTCAAGACTTTCAATCAACTTAACATAAGGGAATTCTTCTTTAATCATATTCTGTGAACCGTCAGACGATGCATTATCCACAACCCAGATATCGTATTCCAAACCTTCTGTCTTTTCGTAAACTGATTTTAAACAATCTCTGGTCAAGTCCTTTGTGTTGTAGTTAACCAGAATTATCGAAACATCCATTTTAAGCCCTAATTTTTATTTCTACTTTAATAAAAATACCTCAAATATGCTTCAAGTTAAACAAAAATTCTTTTTTTGCTCCGGAATATATTTTTTGAACTGCGCTTCAAAACTATTCAAATTACTATATCCCACTTGTTCTTTAATATAGCTAAATGAAATGTTCTCAGATAAAAGAAGAACTGTATAAGTATTTCTTAAGTCAATAAATTTAATATTTTCCAGTCCTGCTTTTTTAACTAAAGGATTGAATTTATTATTAATCATACCTTCCGGGTTTTGAAAATCCCCATTTTTATCAGGGAAGACAAAAATACTATTTGAAGATTTTTTAATTTTCATTAATACAGGAGTTACGCAGCATAAGTTAAAGTCTTGTTGTCATTGAATTTTAT
>JBAWVS010000048.1 GCA_037147175.1 bacterium | reverse complement strand
GAATTAAGTTAAAAAAACTTTATCCTAATAAATTAAATTAACAATGCACTAGTTCTCCCACATGTTGTTTTTAAAAAGATAAAAATAAAACAGGAATAACAGGAATTATTATATTTTAATATTTCTTAATATTGTTTTTTTGAACAAAGTTGAAATATAATAATTAAAATATAATTTCAGGAGAATAATAAACGTGTCAGGACATTCCAAATGGGCGACAATTAAACACAAAAAAGCAAAAGTTGATGCACAAAGAGGCGTAAGCTTTGCAAAAGCCTCAAGAGATATAATGGTAGCCGTAAAAGAAGGCGGAGCTGATCCGGCAGGCAATTTTAGGCTTAAAACTGCCATAGAAAAAGCAAAAGAAGCAGGGCTTCCGAATGACAATATAAAACGTGCGATGGAAAAAGCTTCAGGAGGCGGATCTGATTCCAATATTGAAGATATTAATTATGAAGGCTACGGACCAGGCGGAGTTGCAATAATCATAGAAGCCATGACCGATAACAGAAACAGAACAGCCGGTGATATAAGGAGTTATTTCAACAAAAACAACGGAAACCTCGGAGAAACAGGTTGTGTTGGTTGGATGTTCAAAGAACAAGGCGTAATATCAGTAGAAAAAATTGATATAAATCAGGATGAGCTTTTCGATGCGGCAATAAACGCAGGTGCAGAAGATTTTGTTACTGATGAAGAAGATTATAAAATTATTACAACTCCTGAATCGCTTCAATCTGTGGCTGAAGAAATTCAAAAAGCGGGATATAAAATAAAAAGCGCCGAGAAAGTAAAAACCCCTCAAAATACTGTCCCCGTACAGGATGAAGAAACCGCAAAATATCTGTTAAGGCTTTTGGGCAGTATAGAAGACCATGACGATGTCCAAAATGTTTATGCAAATTTTGAGATGAGCGATGAATTGTTAGAAAAATTCAGCTAAGCGAGAATTCTTTTTTGCTCAACATAAACATAATTTTTAATAACACCATGATGAGCCTGTTTAATAGGGTTTGTGCTTTCAAATTTGTTAATAATTCTTGTTAAAGTGCCTTGTGTAGGTTTTTTTTCCATGACAACAACAATATTACTCATACATACTCCCTTTATCTCCCGAATCTACAGATTTTTACATCTATAGTTTTTTAAGTTAATTTCATTTTGCCTTAATTTGAAATTTCCTACATCAATCGGTGGATTTAGCGGGAGGTTAATTTATATCTAAACCTTTTGGATGATTAGCCGATGAATTATTCCTTTTTTGGGTTGAAACAGGCGACATTTGGAAAAAGAACCTGTTTGTGCTACGATTTTATTAAGAAAAAAAGAATATAATAAATATTCGGAGAGGAATATAATGAGCCAACAAAGACTTTTTGGAGACGGAAAAATCATTCCTATAAATATTAGGGATGAAATGAAACGCTCATATATAGATTATGCAATGTCTGTAATCGTAGGAAGAGCGCTTCCTGATGTACGTGATGGTTTAAAGCCTGTTCATAGAAGAATTGTTTTTGCTATGAATGAATTGGGAATGTATCATGACAAACCGTTTAAAAAATGCGCACGTATAGTCGGGGAAGTTCTCGGTAAATATCACCCTCATGGTGATACAGCCGTTTATGATGCTCTTGTTCGTATGGCTCAAGATTTTTCAACAAGATATCAGACAATTGACGGGCATGGAAACTTCGGAAGCGTTGACGGAGATTCTGCGGCGGCAATGAGATATACAGAAGCCAGAATGGCTCCTATTACAATGTCAATGATTAATGATATTGATTCAGAAACTGTTGATTTCGTTCCAAACTTTGACGGCAGCTTAGAAGAACCTGATATTCTTCCTGTAAGACTACCAATGCTTCTTTTGAATGGTTCAAGCGGTATTGCTGTCGGAATGGCAACAAATATTGCGCCTCATAACCTTAATGAAGTTGTAGACGGTACAATTGCTCTTATTGATAATCCTGATCTTGACGTTTCCGAATTGATGGAATATATAAAAGGTCCAGATTTTCCTACAGGAGCGACTATTCTTGGGAATGAAGGCATAAGGTCAGCATTTCAGACCGGTAGAGGAAGTATTTTGATGCGTGCGGTAACTTCTTTTGAAGAAGTTGACGGAGGCAAAGGAAAGCATGACAGAACGGCTATAATTATTTCCGAGCTTCCTTATCAGGTGAATAAAGCCAGTCTTATTGAAAAAATAGCTGAACTTGTTAAAGATAAAAAACTCGAAGGCATAAGCGATCTGAGAGATGAATCAGACAGAGACGGTATGCGTGTTGTAATAGAACTCAAACGTGATGCCAAGCCTGATGTGGTTCAAAATAATTTGTTTAAATATACAACCATGCAAACTTCTTTTGGTGTGAATATGGTTGCTCTGGTTAATAAACAACCTAGACTTCTTAATGTTCATCAGGTACTCACCGAGTTTATAGAACACAGAGTTGAGATTGTGACCAGAAGAACTGTGTTTGACCTTAAAAAAGCTAAAGCAAGGGCACATATATTAGCAGGTTTGATTATTGCTCTTGGAAATTTAGATAAAGTTATAGAACTTATTAAAACTTCCAAGTCCACAGAAGCAGCAAGAAATTCTTTAATTGAAATATACGGACTTGATACTGATCAGGCAAATGCTATCCTTGAAATGCAGTTAAGAAGATTAACAGGCTTGGAGCAGGAAAAAATCAATGCCGAGTATCAGGAATTAAAACAAAAAATTGCTGAACTTCAAGCAATTCTTGCTGATAGACAGAAAGTTCTTGCGATTATCAAGAAAGAGCTTAATGAAGATAAAGCAAAATTTGGTGATGAAAGACGTAGTGTGATTATTCCTTATCAGGACGAGTTAAGTATCAAAGATCTTACTCCTGATGACCCGATGGCTATTTTTATTACCGCTCAGGGATACATCAAAAGGATTTCGCTTGACACCTTTGAAAGACAAAATAGAGCTACAAAAGGAAAAGGCGGAATGAAAACAAGAGAGAACGATGATGTTATGCATTTCTTTACGGCAACAATGCATAATAAAGTTCTTTTCTTTACCAATAAAGGTCTTGTTTACAGTATAAATGTATATGATTTTCCTGAAGGAGGAAGAACAGCAAAAGGTCTGCCAATAATAAACCTGCTTCCAATGGAGCAGGGGGAAAAAGTAACTGCTGTAATTCCTATAACCGAGTTTTCAGACGATAAATACTTGATATTCCTTACTAAAAAAGGATATATCAAAAAAATCGAATTAAGTCATTTCAGCGCCATTAGAAGAAGCGGTATTATTGCAATGGGGCTTGGCGATGATGATATGCTCGGCTGGGTTAATCTTACTGACCAAAAAGACGAAATAATAATCGGTACAAGTCTTGGTATGGCTATAAGATTTGCTGTTTCTGATTTGAGACCTCTCGGCAGAAGCGCAAGAGGTGTTACAGCCATCAAATTGAGAAGTGATGACTCAATTGTCGGCTGTGATATAATTCCGAAAAACTATGCAGCAGAACTTCTTGTTATGACTAATGATGGTTATGGAAAGAGAACGTCTATTTCTGAGTTTAGACCTCAGAACAGAAGCGGCATAGGGCTTATCTGTACTAAGTTTAAAAGACCTACAAGCCGTGTAATTACTATACTTATTGTCAGCGAAGAAGATGAAATTATGATTGCAACAGCAAATGGAGTTGTAACCAGACAAAAAGCAGGCAATATTTCAAGACAGGGAAGACCTGCTACAGGAGTCCGTATCCAGTCAATGTTTGACAATGATACTGTTGTGGCAGTGAATAAAATAGCTCTTCCTGATGAAGACGAAGATAGTGATACAACTGTTATAATAAATAAAATAGCACTACCTGAAGACAATCAATAAAAAGGCTGTAAAATGTTTAACATTAAACCGTCTTTACAAGAAATAAAAGAAAAACTTGCCGGAAAAAGCGGCAAGTTTTTAGTGCCTGTCTGGACAGAAATAATTGCTGATCTGGAAACACCTGTTTCTGCTTATAATAAAGTCTGTAAAGATAAAAAATACGGCTTCCTGCTTGAATCTGTCGAAGGAGGAGAGTCTTTCGGGCGGTATTCTTTTATAGGGATTGATCCCCTTTTTGTTCTTAGATCAGAAGAAAATAAGTCTGTAATTTATGACTTTCTTGAAGATAAACCTATAATGGAATCTGCCGATCCATACGGGCTTTTTCAGTCTTTCTTTAAAGAGTTTTCAGTTTTGGAATTTGATATTCCCTCTTTAACAGGAGCTGTAGGCTATCTTGGATTTGATACAATCAGGTATATTGAGCCAATAATAAACAAAAGTTATGAAAAGATTGAAAAATGCCAGAGTTTTCCCGATGCATATTTTATGATAAGTGGAAATACTCTTGCTTTTGACCACGTTAAACACAAAATTTACATGATTAGCAATATGCTTATTGAAAATATAGATAACCTTGAAACTTCTTATAATAATGCATCAAAAAAAGTTGAAGAAATCTTTGAAAATCTTTCGTCAAATAATTATTTAAAGCCTTTAGTTCTTTCATTAGAGAATGGCTTGCAAGAGTCAAGCTATCAGGAAGTTTCGTCAAATATTTCAAAAGAAGAATGGACAAACGCTATAAACTCTGCAAAAGAGCATATAGTGGCAGGAGATATTTTTCAGGTAGTGCTCTCGCAAAGATTTTGTATAGACAAGGGAAATATTGATAATTTTACCATATATAGAGCGCTAAGAAGTATAAATCCGTCGCCCTATATGTATTTTCTCAATTTTAACGATTTTCAAATTGTGGGATCTTCTCCCGAAGCTTTAGTGAAATGTTCAAAAGATAAAATTGTCAGCACAAGACCTATTGCAGGCACAAGAAGGCGCGGATATACTCAAGAAAGAGATAATGAGCTGGAAAAAGAACTTTTAGCAGATCCTAAAGAGAGAGCTGAACATGTGATGCTGGTTGATCTGGCGAGAAATGACATTGGTAGGGTGTGTGAATATGGTTCCGTAAAAGTTGACAGGTTCATGGAAGTTGAGAAATTTTCTCACGTAATGCATATAGTAAGCGATGTTTCAGGGAAATTAAGAAATGAGTTTTGTTCAATAGATTTGCTTAAGGCATGTTTTCCTGCAGGAACAGTCTCAGGCGCTCCAAAAGTTCGGGCAATGGAAATCATTTATGACCTTGAAAAGTCTGCAAGAGGTCCTTATGCAGGCTGTATAGGATATTTAGGATTTAACAATGAAGTAAATGTTGCCATAACTTTAAGAACAATGCTTATAAAAGATAATAATATATTTATTCAAGCTGGAGCAGGAATTGTAGCTGATTCTGACCCTGAACTTGAATATTTGGAGTCACAAAACAAAGCGGCAGCTTTGATTCAAGCAGTTAAACAGTTAAAGAAGCAAAATAAATAAGAAAAAGCCGGAACTTATGCTTGGAATAATTATAATTAATGCTTTAATACCTCTTATTATCAGCAGTTCACAAAATAATTTGCGAGCGATGGAGCGTGAAAATTATTACCCTTCCGGCAACAGTGATGCAGATAAAGTTTATGCTTCGGATAGACCTTCAAAGCAATATCCGCTTTTAACTCTTGATGTTACAGCCTATGATGCCGACTTTAATAAAATTGAACCCGGAATTTATTCTGTTGAATATTCACCGGAAAATAACATGCTTTTAATAAGCGACAGGCAAAAGATTATTAATTCACCTGTTTATCAGGTAATAAATTTAAGTCAGCAGGTTCATATACCTACTGCAAGTGTTGCTTTTATAAAAGATGATAAGGTTTTTATAATTTATAAAAAAGATAAACTTGAAGTTCAGAGTTTTTTGTATTTGCCCAGGGCGGTTTTAGATGAAAATTAAGCCTCAACTGGCACACTAAGAGGCTGTTTCCCTATGCAAATATATTCAAAACCTCTTTCCTGCATTCTTTTTTGATCATACTGATTTCTTCCGTCAAAGATTACAGGGTTTTTAAGAAGTTTTTTGATTCTTTCGAAATCAGGTCTTCTGAATTCGTTCCATTCAGTAACAAGTATAAGGGCATCAGCATTTGATAGCGCATCGTAACTGTTTTGAGCGTATTCAACAGAGTTTCCGATGATTTTTTTAGCTTCATCCATAGCTTTTGGGTCATAAGCCTGAATATTAGCACCTGCGTCTTTTAGTCTTTGGATTATTGTAAAAGCAGGAGCTTCTCTCATGTCGTTAGTTCTTGGCTTAAATGCGAGACCCCATAGAGCAAAAGTTTTTCCTTTTAAATCACCGCCAAAGTATTTAAAAATTTTGTCCGTAAAGATTTCTCTTTGTTGTTTATTAATATTGTCAGCAGCTTCAAGAATTTTTGAAGGAACTCCCGAATCATTGGCAACTTTGATAAGCGCTTTTACGTCTTTTGGGAAGCATGAACCGCCATAACCAAGCCCCGGAAATAGGAATTGGCTTCCGATTCTTCTGTCGGAACTCATTCCTATTCTGACCTGTTCTATATCTGCGCCTATTTCTTCGCAAATATTAGCCAGTTCATTAATAAAAGAAATTTTTGTAGCCAAAAATGAGTTAGCAGCATATTTTGACATTTCTGCCGATTTAACATCCATTATAATAACGGGGTTTCCTGTTCTTAAAAATGGACTGTACAATTCCTGCATAATTTCTGTAGCTTTATGCGAATCAGAACCTATAATAACTCTGTCAGGCTTTAAGAAATCATCTACCGCAGCTCCTTGTTTAAGAAATTCAGGGTTTGAAACAACATCAAAATCACAATTTGTTACGGATTTCACTATATTTTTAACTTTTTCTGCCGTGCCTACAGGAACCGTGCTTTTATTTACAATTACTTTATAATCTGTCATTGATTTTGCTATTTCTTCGGCTACACCAAATACATAGCTTAAATCGCAGGAACCGTCATCTCCCTGAGGTGTTCCAACAGCAATAAAGCATATAAGAGAACTATTAACCGCTTCTACAAGATTGGTGGTAAAATTCAAACGATTTTCTCTGACATTTGCTTGAATTAACTCTTCCAGACCCGGTTCATAGATAGGAATGTTTCCTTTGAGCAATTCTTTTATTTTTTGTTCGTTATTGTCTACGCAGATAACTTCATTGCCCATTTCTGCAAGGCAAGCTCCTGCGACTAGTCCTACATATCCTGTTCCTACAACACAAATTCTCATATTTAATCTTCCTTTTTGAAAAACAGTTTTTATACTTGTACACTTATAAATTTAGGGCTTTTGCTTCGGTTTAGTATATTAACTTGCTTACCTAATTAATAATATTATATTTAAATAGCTGATTAACTGATTCGCTATAAGAATATAAAAATTATACTATAATCAATTCAAAAAGACGGGTTTAACCTTAATTTGTTATTCATATATAAAAATCAGTTTAGTTTTAAACAAGCTGATTTTTAAGCTTTATATAATTACAAAGAGGGAAAGATGGCTTCAAAATTCAGACTATTAATGACAACCGATGTAAAAAGTGAGATCTGGGATTATTCTTTAACTCTTTCCAGAGCTATTTTAAAATATATTAATGCCGATATCTTAATGGTTAGTATGGGCGGAAAACCAACAGAAAGGCAAGTTGAACAATCAAAAGATTTAAATATTAAGTTCCAATTTACAGATTTTTCTCCGGATTTTTTTATTGATAATAAATCTGACGATGATATTTCAGAGATAAAAACGGTTTTTAATAGCTCTATAAAAGAATTTGATCCTCATATTGTTCATCTTAACCATGGATACCCGAATTTTGATTTTAATAAACCATGTGTCTTTGCTTGTCATGAAAATTTGCTGAATAAAAAAATATGGAATAGCAATATAAACAGGTATAGTCCGTTGCACGAAAACCTTTTTAATTATAAACAAATCATAAATGAAAGTTTCAAGAAGTCTGATATTATTACAATTTCGTCAAGATTTTTTGCTGAAAGTATTATAAAAACTTATAATTTTACAAAAGGAATTAGAATTATTTATAATGGAATTGATTATAAGCCTTATTCAGGCATGCCTGAAATCCCAACTTTACTGGCATTTGCAAATTTGTCGGATCGCAATAAAAATATGAATCTTATTTTAAATATTGCTTATAAACTGCCTGACAATATAAAAATTAAAGTTATTGGCGATGCGCAACCTGATAGAAAATTGCCTAAAAATATTGAATTTATTAATAATTTGTCAAATTTTGAACTTCAGGAAGTTTATAAAAATTCTTCGATTTATCTTGCGTTATCAAGTGATGAATTAAACGGCCTATCTTCAATTCAGGCGGCATATTCAGGATGTGCTATTCTGGCAAATAATATTCCTGCATGTAAAGAATTATGGGGCGATAGCGCACAAATCTTTGAAAAAGATAATATCAATTCTTTAATTAGATGTATAAATAATCTGGTAGAAAACCCGAATGTCCTTGAAGTAACTTCTAAAAACTGTCAGGCAAAAGCTCTTTCAGTGTTTAATTCCAAAAGAATGGCGTATGAATACATAAATTTATATAAAAATGTTTTAAAAAAGCATCAAACATCAGATAAAGTCTCTCAAGAAAATCAAAAATCACGATTGTCTTTTTAAAAATTTTTTGTTGAGTCGTTATATATTGATAGAAACTGTTTTAGGCTTATCTTTGCTTAAATCTTTATTTTCCATATTTTTCTTTTCATATAATTTTTTTGTATATTGAATATTAAACCATGGCAATAAACCGCCGAGTATAAAAGCTGTAGCCGCTATACAACCTGCTTCCGTTACTGATTTGAAATGAGAAGCTTTCGTTAAAAGCTTATTTTCTCCTACAAACATTGTTTTAAGGGAATTTAGCTTCTGTTTAACTTCTCTGTCTGTGGATTTTTCAGCTTTTATAATTAGTTTTATTATATTATTATTGGTTATTTCCTCATTTATTTTCAATGATTTTGCAATGTCATTTACAGTATTTTTTGAATTTTTATCAAGGATGTTGAAACATTTTGTTAAATCACCGCCAATCTTCTTGATATTTATACAAAAGCCCGCAAAACCGTTTTTGATTCCATTAAAAGATTCAATATTCTTAACGCTCAGCCATTCTGCAAGCTGTTCATAAGAAGCCATCTGAAGGCCTTTTTCGGGATTAAGATTTTTAGAGAAACCTTTTTCTCCTGAAGCAATGGGAATACCGGTTTTTTTATTAATAAAAAAGCTTGCAATTTTTTTGAAAAAAGGAACTGCATAGACAGCCGTAAAAACCATGCCGGTATCTCTCGTAAGAATTTCTCTTTTTTCATCTTTATTCCGTGCCTGTATGTATCTGGCAAAAAGAACGCAAAGAGCAATTACTGCAAAATGCGTTGTTCTCTTCAGTGAAGCTTTTGTAGTTAAATCACAAAAATCAGCGACTGATTTTGGAATAAATCCGCCGATTTGTGCAAGTGTTTTTGAAATTTTGTTAGGTGCAAAAGCTGTTTTGGATGTGTTTATAGAAGAAGTAATCATTTATCAGATTCCTCCTTCAGTAATTGACTGTTATCTTTTTCGGAATTGCCCGTTAATCCTGCAAGCCCCGGATATTCTTTATTTTGGCTATATATTTTGGGGACAAAGAAAAGAAAGGCAGAAAGGGTTGCAACTGCAGTTGTTGTTATTAATTTTCTGGCCCCTTCTTTAAAGCTGTGTATTTCGTTAACTAATTGTTCGGTTGCGCCATTACCTGCTTTTGACAGGACATTTATTACATCCGAAGAATAGTTCCTGCAATCTGTAACAAAATCGCTAATACTTACAGCAGGTTTTGTTTTGTCAAATTTGATTTTTGATGATTCTGCCCTGGAAATTCCAAGTTTTTTACTGTTTCCAATTTCTTGATTGCTTGAAATCAATGTTTCTGTTATTTTGGCTTTTAGTTTTTTTGCTTCTTTAGGCTCAGCGCTGTGAAGTTTTAAGAAATCTTCGACAATATTTTTCTTTGTTTCCGTATTTATTTTAGAACCGTATAAAGTATCAACAATCTTGTTATAGAAGTTTTTGGGTAAATTATCATTATCTTTAATAATTTTTCCTGTGATTTCTTTGAATTTATTAAGGGTATTCGTATTTACATGAGAAGCAGACCCGAACATTTTTTTGGATGCAAGCAGAAAAGCCATAGGAATTAAGAACATACTCGGACCGGATAAGATTTCTCTTGTGAATTCTTCTCTGGCAGCGGCATAATTCGGGTGTCCCAGTTCTTTTTCGTTTCTGTGATAAGCTTGATAGACTCTGGGCACAACCATGCCCGCAAAATCCACTACGAGAAATTCAATTATAAATCCGCCTGTTTCGATGTGTCTCTGGATTTTATCAACAATATTAAGAGCAAAATTGAGAGTTTTTTTGGCAAAACCTTCTTTAACATGCACAGATGCACCAAAAGCTTGACTGTTGAATTTCTGTTTTATATCCGGCTTTTTAGGATCATCTGAGGCTTTCCTTTCGGCAGAACGGCTTTGTTTGGTTAAATAATATAATGAGCTGTTTGCTTTTATAGAATTCATTCCGTTTTAAGTCCCTTTAAGCTACTATTAAGAATAATATTTTCAATTTATAAATCTAATTCTATATAATAAAAACAGCTAAATAAAGTTTGTTGATACTAATTTGTGTTTTAGCCGCTTATTCTTTACATTTATTAATAAATTATTTGTTAATAAATGGCAATTTTTTAATAAATCACGGTTTTATTATTATATATAGAGGAGATATTCTAGAAATAAGGATAATATAAGTGCTGCTACATGATTATTTGAACTCAGGCAATTACACGGCTAATTTAGTCAAAAGTAATCTGTCAAATATTTCCAATATAGAAATTCAAAGTATTAAAAAACGTGTAGATTTTTATGTAAATCATTATAAAATTTCTACAAAAAGAATTAATTCAGAATCAAAAGCGAGACAGCTTGATTTTCTTTTAAATCTTAATAATATTCTTGAAAATGAAATTGAAGAGCGTAAAGTAGCTTAAATTTAGAATAAAGTTTTTAATGAGTTGTTGATATTTGTATCAGCATCTCTTTTAGTTTGTTTATACAAGCTTTTTTGCTGTAGTGCCACTCTCTTGAGTTTATTCTTGCAACTTTCCAGCCGCAGCGTTCAAGAATTTCCTGTTTTTCTAGGGATTTTAAGAGTTTGCTGTTATCTTCGTTTTCATTTGAGGCGTTTTCGTCGGGCAGATCAAATCCGTTCAGCTCAACAGCCATATGATTAAACTCATCAGAAATTACAAAATCGACTGCAAACCCTGCAACTTCAAAATCAGGAAATACTCTGATTCCTTCTTCTTCAAGAAATTTTGCGATTTCATCTTTAACAGTAAAATTGTTATTTTTAGCGGGAACTATAGTTCTTGATTGCTCTGAATTACTTGAAAGACCTTGAATATATTCAAGATAATTTCTTATAAGCCCCGCGGGTAATGATTCAACTGGTCTGGAAATATACGCTATAAGCTTTTTCCTTGCCCTTGTTATTGCAACGTTAAACAAATTCGGTTTTTGCGCAAATACAATACTCTGAAAATGACTATTAGGCGCGATTGTAAGAGATAAAAGCATTATATCTCTTTCATCGCCTTGAAAAGTATGTGCTGTTCCAACTTCTATGTCATGCCTTTTGATAATTTCGCCGGTTAAAACCTGATTGACCGCTTTTTTAATAAGCTCGACCTGCCCTCTGAAAGGGGAGACAATTCCTATGGAAGTTGGTTTTTTAGGATTATTTTCATTGTCTTTCAGTATAATATCATGAACTTTTTTCATAATTTCTTCGACTTCAGCCATATTTCTGGTGCTGTCCAGATCAACTGTTGCATTTTTAATTATATTAAGCTCCAGACAACTTTCATTCTCTTCGGAAGGAATCCTGCTTTTCATTGCTTTGATTCTGCCGCCGTAAAACTCTTTGTTGCTGAAATTTATGATTTCAGGATAGCTTCTAAAATGCTCATCAAGAAGAATAGAAGCGGTTGAATAGTAGTTTGCCACATCAAACATTGAATTTGACCTGAATCGCCACATGAGCTGGTATCTGTCGGGAATATTATATTTGCTCATGAAAGATTGTTCTTTGGCTTTTTCGAGGAATGAAAGATGCGGGAGCTGTTTGTCATCTCCTACTATTATAGCTTTTTTTGCTCTGAAAAGGATAGGAAAACAGCTTGCTATATCGCATTGAGAAGCTTCATCTATAATTGCCACATCAAATAATGCCGGCTCAAGCGGCAAAGATTCTGATATTGCCTGAGTTGTAACAGCCCAGCATGGAAAAGCCTGAAGCATTGGATTAA
This sequence comes from bacterium, assembly GCA_037147175.1. Taxonomy (NCBI): domain Bacteria; species bacterium. Next base: position 8,152 of record JBAWVS010000048.1, on the reverse strand, counting down.
AATCTTCCTGAAGTAAAATTTTATTTTGAAGATTTTTTTTCTTTTCTATAAGTGCTTTTGAATGAATTATAAGTCTTTGTCTTTTGTATTGATCTCTGATTAGAGATTTTAAAGCCTCTCTTCGTCTGTTTTTAAGTATTTTAACAGCTGTTGATTTATGTTTTTTTCTTAATTCATTTAGGTTTTCCAGAATTTGATGGAGGTTTCCCGTTTTAGTTATGAGACTTTCAATTCCTTTTAAGTTTTCTTTCAGTTCTTTTTCTTCAAGATTGATCTTTAATTTTTCAACAGTTTCCGCAGAAATGCTATTATCAGCCAACCCTAGCTCTTTATTCAACAAATAAGTAAGAAATTTAAAATAAATAAAATTCAGGACTCCTGTTTTGTTAAAAGTTTGTTCAATTTTATTGAGAAATTTTTTGCATTGATCAATTTCAGGCTTGGAAAGAATTTTTTTAATTAATTTATTATCTTCTTGAATTTCCCAGATTTTTTTATATTCCTGAAGAGCCTCATTCCATTTATTTTCAAGCTCAAGAATTTTTACGCATTTCTGTTTTAGCTCGCTTTTGTTTTTTGCAAGAGTGTGAAGGTCTTCCACATCAGTTAAAACGTCTGATTCAAAGTTTGAATCAAGGTCTACTTTGTTAGAAATTAAATCCTGAAGATGAAAACTTAACTGTTTTTGGTAATCAGGTTTTCCTGCTCTAAGACAAAGCAGATGGGCGCCAAAACCGTTTAATCTTTCGCTTATAACGTCTACAGCTTTATTCATTCTTGAAGCAACGAGAACTGTCTGTCCTGAGCCCACAAGATGAGAAACCAGATTCACTATGGTTTGCGATTTGCCTGTTCCGGGAGGTCCGAAGACTGTAACCAGCGTATTGTTTTTTATTGCTTCAATGACTTGTCTCTGGCTGTCACTAAAGTCCAGTGGCGTTATCGTAATTTTTTCATCATTTTTTTGATTTTTGTGGTCATGATTTTTAGAAGTTTTTTTGTTTTTTGTCGCACCGGAAAATTCTTCATGAATCGGAGCAAGTGCTGTTTCCCTGAAAACACCAGCCTGTTTTTCGGATATTAAGCTCAATTCATGCATCAATCCTGCGGAAACAGTAGGTCTTTTGGTAAGAACTACAGCAGAAGTATCAATAATTGTAAGCTTTTCAAGTGATTGAGCCATTAATTCTTCAATTGACAAATCACTTACAATTTCAATATCGGGAACAATAGCCTTGAGAGTATTCAGGAATATTTTTACTTTCTCTTCGGTTATTGGCAGCTCAGGGATATAATCAATAAGCCCTTCAAAGAGATGGTCTGCTGTTTCATCATCTTCATCAAAATTCATCAGGCTGACAAGTGCGCTTGTGTTTAAGGAAATGTTTTCTTCAAGAGTAGTGCAGTTTATATCCATACCATCTCTTTCAAGTCTGCACGGCACATATAAAAGCGGTGTTAGATAGTCTTCTTTTTTTTTGCTTTCAGCACTTTTCCCTTTTAAAAACAAATAGCCATATATAAGCTGGTAGTCTTTTTTTGAAACTTCCGACTGAACCATAAGTTCTGTCAGCTTGCTATCAGCGCTTTTAATTTTTAAAGGTTTTTCAGGGTGAGAAAAAAGAGCTTCCCGCCCTTCGATAAAAAACCATTTAGTGCCTTTATCGTGATTTAAATTCCTAAAAGCAGATGACTTAACCTCTTCCGATACACAATCATGCAAATACATAGACAGTTTCTTAATGATACTGTCTTTAAACGCAGAACTTAATACTTTTGAAGCTTCCTGAAGCATTCTTACCCTTCAATACCTTTTGTGATTCTGAACGACCAGTTGGCGTGTGAGAATCTGCCACTTATTATATTACCAGATATTTTAGGCATGAAGTTTGAATTTACTTCTTTTGGAGGAAATTATTTAACTTGAATTGCGAATTAAATTTACGCGTCATTGCGAGGAGAGGCTTTAGGCTCGACGCGGCAATCTATTTTATAAACATGCAATCCCCATAACTGTAGAACCGATATTTCTTTTCAATAGCTTCTTTATAAACTTCGAGAATAAAATCTTTCCCTGCAAGGGCGGAAACAAGCATAAGCAGAGTTGACTTAGGCAGGTGGAAGTTTGTTATAAGTTTGTCTGTCACGTTAAATTTGTACCCGGGGTAAATAAACATCTGACTCCACCCCGAAGTTTCCGAAATTTCACCGTTCGTCCTGAAAGCTGATTCAAGCGTTCTTACTGTCGTAGTTCCGACTGCGACAATATTTTTTCCTTGTGCTTTTGCTTTGTTAATAACTTCTGCGGTGGTCTCAGGAATTTCATAAAATTCCCTGTCCATCTGATGATCAAGTATCTTCTCTGTCTTTACAGGTCTAAAAGTCCCCAGCCCGACGTTTAAGGTTACATAGCAAACCTCAACACCTTTTTGCCCGAGTTTTTCAAGGATTTCCTCGGTAAAATGCAGCCCTGCTGTCGGAGCGGCAACAGAACCGGGATTTTTGGCGTAAACAGTCTGATATCTTTCAAAATCCAACTTTTTTATGGCTTCATCTGTTAATTGCCTTTCAATATATGGAGGAAGCGGAATATTCCCGATTTTTGACAAAATTTCATTAAAAATACCTTCAAAAATAAACTCAACCAGCCATTTGTCATTAGGCAGTCTTTCAATGATTTTTGCCTTTAATTCTTCTGAAAATTCAATAATTGTACCCGCTGAAACTCTTTTTGAAGGTTTAATTAAAACTTCCCATTTGTTTTCTGTTTTTTTCTCCAAAAGAAAAATTTCTATTCGTGCGCCTGTAGATTTTTTTCCAAAAAGACGCGCAGGAATTACCCGTGTGTTATTTAGAACAAGAACGTCATTTTTATCAAGAAAATCAACTATATCGAAGAATTTTTTGTGTTCAACAGTTTTATTTTGCTTATCTAAAACCATCAGGCTTGATTCATCCCTTTTCTCGGAAGGGAACTGGGCAATTAATTCCTCAGGCAAAACATAATCAAAATCACTTGAAAGCATTTTTATCTCAATTAATTCCTTGATAAAGGCTGAGAAACAATCACGCCTTCTCCGCCGATAAAATCGACTTTTCTGTTATTCAGCTCTAAATAAACGGGTTTGCTTTTAGCCGCATCAAGAGCTGTATTCACCAGCTGTTTAAACCTCATACTCATTGAAGTAGAGCCGCCGCCTGATTCAAAATCTTTTGAAAGATTTATTATAAGAGCTTTCGGGTTTTCTTTTATTTCTATAAGCTTTGTGGTCGCAGGAATTTCTGTATAGAGCCCCTCTCTTTTTTCTTCTTGAGAAGGACCTTTTAAAAGTTCTTTTATAGCAGTCGAAAATTTTGATTCATTAAGAGAAAACTTTCGTCTTACCGCGGTAAGACAAAAATCTTTTATTTGATTTTCTTTAGTGACTGATGAATCGGGGACATTGTTTATTGTCTTTGCCCCACTGCTTTGTGAATTTTGTTTGCAATATTCTACAAAGTAAACAGAAACGGAATTTTTGTCTGTTAATTTTTCATTTTTATTTAACAAAAAGAAAGCAGTAATCAAACATACTATTGCTATTAACAAGGAAATTGCCAGAATTAAAAGATTTTTAGAGTTTTTCATATTAACCCGCCCGTATTTTTATAAAGTTGTATTTTGTTGTTGCCAGAAAGTACCTTCTATAAAAATTTTATCATCAACAATTTTTATTTTTTTGATGTTTATGTCAGAGTCTTCTTTTTCAACTGTTTTCAGGTCAAAAATGCTGATATTGTTCAGTGCTATTGAATTTGTGATGAAGGTGAAGTCATCATTTTCCGAATCAGATGCAAATTTTAAATTTGTAAGAAGAATTTTATCGTTTTTAACTTTTAATGAAGTATCAAGATTTATAGGGAATGTAACAGTGAAAGGCGTTTTTTTATAAACCATAGTGGCTTTTATATTGATTTTTTCGTTGCTTATAGTTGCTTTAACATTAGTAAAATCAACTTCACCCAGATTTATACCGCTTGCATTGATTTTTATTCCCTGTAAAGAGTCTTTAATAGTATCGGATGAGAATATTTTTTGGAAATCTTTATTTGTGATTTCCGCATTATATTTTACAAAAAGAGGACTGCCAAGCATAGCCGGATTTTTTTTATAATCAAAGTATGTAAAATCGCATAAGCTTTGAGCTTTTACAGATGAAACATAAACATCATTATAAACAATATTTTTTCCTGTTATTTCAAAGCCTTTAACTTTTCCTGCAATCAAATCCCCTGCGCTGTAAGCTTTAACATTTACCTTTACACTGCCTTTCTGTATTAATCTTGAGATTTGATTTTTTATTGCAAATTCGGCAGCCCATGTTGTAAGAAGATTAAGTCCAAAAACCTTTTGAATTCCTCGAGAAAAAGTACTGCTTATCGGATAAGCCCCTGATGAGCAAGAATTTGGTGCAGGATTTGGTGAAGAAAAAGCTATAATCTGAAAAAACATGCTGAAAACAATTACAAAAGCAAATATAATAGAAATTTTTTTCATTTTTTTAAGTCCTTCCAAATTTTAAACAAAAACGTTAACAGGTTTTATTATATTATCCTCAAACCGTGCAATCGCTGCAAGCCTATTTTTGTAGACAAGTTGTAAAAAATAATAATTTGGTAAAGATGATAAAGAATCAACAGAAAAATACTGACCTTTTTTTATTTTATCCAATAAAATTTCGTCTATTTCAAAAAGTTCAAGCGGCAAAATTTCAATAGGATTCATAAGAAATTTATTGAAATTACCTGTTTCACAGGATAATTCTATTTCCTCAAGGGTGTGAGTCTTGTCTACAGTTAATTTGCCTGCTTTTGTTCTTGTTAAATCACATAAACAAGCTCCATATCCAAGTTTTTCACCCAAATCATGCGCAATCGATCTTATATAAGTTCCTTCTGAACAGTCAATATCAACAATTAATACGGGATTTTCAGAATTTTCATCTGAAATCCCAATTAATTCAATTGAATTTATGGTAACTTTTCTTGTCGGAATATCATTTATTTCGATATTTTTTCTTGCGTATTCGTAAAGTCTTTTGCCCTTATAGTGAACAGCTGAATAAATAGGTGGAGTTTGAGTTATTTCTCCATTAAAAGATTCTAGATGTTTTTTTATTTCTTCTATGTTTAAAGTTACAGGAGTTTTTGCTAAAATTTCCCCTTCCATATCATAAGTATCGGTTTTAATTCCGAGTTTTATAAAAGCCCTATAGGCTTTTGAACTTTCAAGATACTGAATTACTTTAGTGGCTTTACCGATACAAATAGGAAGAACGCCTATTGCCATCGGGTCAAGAGTTCCTGTGTGACCTATCTGTTTTATTTTTAATATTTTTCTTAATTTGGCTACCACATCGTGAGAAGTAAAGCCCTTAGGCTTATTCACATTGATTATGCCGAAGAAATCCTGTTTTTTATTGTCTTTTATAGCATTCATTTAACTTGCTTAAAGCTCGCCTCTTGAAATTTTATCTATCAAATCGGTTATTCTTTTGCCTTTTTCGAGTGATTCATCAAGCATAAATTTCAGCTCAGGAGTGTGTCTCATTCTTATTCTTTTGCTTATTTCGCCTCTTATGAAAGAAGTAGAGTCCCCAATAGCGTCCATAATCTCCTGCTTGGAGTCATCTGACCCGAAAATGCTTATATAAGCTTTGGCATACTTATTATCAGGAGAAAGTTCAACATCTGTAACGGAAATTATTCCTTTAATACGGGGATCTTTAATTTTGTGCTGAATTATATCACTAAGTTCCTTGATAAGGGCTTTTCTTATGCGGTCCCCTCTTGAATTCATTTCTATACTCCTAATAAATAGATTAAAATGTTAATTAAACTAACGAATGTCTAATGATTTCTTCTTTTGTAAGGACTTTAATAATGTCGCCTTCTTCAATATCGTTGAATTTGTCAAAAGATATACCGCATTCATATCCGCTGTTTACTTCTTTGGCGTCTTCTTTGAAACGTTTTAATTGGTTAATTACGCCTTTAAATATTTCTTTGCCGCCTCTGAATACTTTGGCTTCTTTATTACGGATGATTTTTCCTTCAAGAACATAACAACCTGCAATTTTTGCTGTTTTACCAACAGTAAATACTTGCCTGACTTCGGCACTGCCAACTTCAATTTCTTTATATTCAGGTTCAAGAAGACCCATCATTGTTTTTTCTATGTCTTCAAGCAATTGATAAATAATTTCATATTTTCTGATTATCACGCCTTCTTCTTGTGATATACGAAGGGCATTTTGATCTTCTTTTACTCCAAAGCCGACAATAATTGCATTACTTGCAGAAGCCAGCATCACGTCAGCTTCTGTGATATCACCGATACCGAGGTGTACAACTTTGACGAAAATCTGTTTTGATTCAAGCTGATGCAATGAAGAAGTTACTGCTTCTGCTGCACCGTTTGTTCCGGCTTTAATAATTATATTAAGGTCTTTTGTTTCGCCTTGACCTGTCTGTAGAAGCATCTCACGTTTTACTTGAGTTGCGCCCATTGCCTCAAATCTGGAGACTTTTTCGTTATCTTTTCTTTCGGTAATTATGTCTTTCATTATTTTATCGGATTTAACCACTTCAAAGTGGTCTCCGGACTGAGGAATTTCTGTAAGTCCAAGAATTTCAACAGGGGTACTGGGTCCTACTTTATGTAAACGTTCTCCTCTGTCGTTAATTAGCGCTCTGACTTTGCCGCCAACTGTTCCTGCCACAACAAAATCACCAACTTTAAGCGTTCCTTCCAGAACTAAAAACGTTGCAACAGCGCCTTTTCCTTTATCAAGTTTTGATTCAATTACCACACCTGTTGCAGGTTTTGTCGGATCAGCTTTTAATTGTTCAATTTCAGCAACCAGAAGAATATATTCAAGCAATTCATCAAGATTTAGAGCCTGAAGAGCGCTTACTTCAACTGTAATTGTGCTTCCGCCCCATTTTTCAGGAACAAGCTCGTACTCTGTAAGTTGCTGGAGAACTCTGTCAGGGTCTGCACCCGGTTTATCTATTTTGTTTACAGCCACTATAATAGGAACTTTTGCTGCTTTTGCATGGTTTATGGCTTCAATTGTCTGAGGCATTATTCCATCATCGGCCGCTACAACAAGAATGACAATATCTGTAGCTTTTGCGCCCCTTGCTCTCATTGCAGTAAAAGCTTCGTGACCGGGGGTATCAATAAATACAATTTTTTTGTTATCAACAGAAGCTGTATAAGCACCTATAGACTGAGTTATACCACCAACTTCTCCGCTTACTATTTTCAGTTTTGATTTTCTAATTGAATCAAGAAGTGTAGTTTTACCGTGATCAACGTGTCCCATTATAGTAACAATGGGAGCTCTTTCTTTGAGCTTTGTTTCATCAACGATTTCTTTTTCAGCAGGTTCTGTTTCGGTTTCTTCAGCTTTTATTTCTTCTTCAATAACGGTAAAACCAAGTTTTTCTGTTATTTGTTTTGCAGTAGCTATATCTATAGTTTGATTTACGGTTGCCATGATGCCCGACATCATAAGTTCTCTAATAACTTCGGCAAGACTGAGTTTAAGTTTTTCCGCAAGATCGCCAACCGTTAATTGTGTGTCAAAATAGACTTCCGTAACTTTTTCAGCAAGCTCTTGTTCTTCTCTTTTTCTTTTAAGAAGTTTTGCTTGAATTTTTTGTTCGGCTTGTTTTTCTCTTTTTAAATCTTCAAGTTCTTTAAGTTTGTCTTTTTTCTTAAGAAATTCATTTTTGTTTGCAGCTTTAAGTCTATCAGGTTTATCTTTACCGATGCTTTCGGGCTTTTCAGGAGCAGCAGGTCTTGGAGGAAATGATCTTCCTTCTCCCATTGGCGGTCTGTCGCCCTGTGGTCTTGGAGGAAACGGTCTTCCTCCTCCCATTGGAGGTCTGTCACCTTGAGGTCTTAGAGGATATGGTCTTCCTTCTCCCATCGGAGGTCTGTCGCCTTGTGGTCTTGGAGGAAATGGTCTTCCTTCTCCCATTGGCGGTCTATCGCCTTGAGGTCTCGGAGGAAACGGTCTTCCTCCTCCCATTGGCGGTCTATCACCCTGTGGTCTCGGAGGATATGGTCTTCCTTCTCCCATTGGCGGTCTATCACCTTGTG
>JBAWVS010000047.1 GCA_037147175.1 bacterium | reverse complement strand
TTAAGTTATGATCAGCATAAATTCAGCAGGTGGATTCATAAAACAAAAGCCAGTGATTTCAAAAAAACTTAATAAATTTTAATATTTAACCACTTGTTCAAAACTTGTTTAAAACTTGTTTAAAACCTTTTCAACACTGTAGAAAACACATGTATAAAACTTTTGAACATGTATAAAACTTTTAACTATTATACAACCTCATGACAGTTTTTCTACAACCTTTTTTAAAGTATAGTCTATGGTTTAACCGCTTTTCTACAGAAATTAGACTCCTCTACTACTACTAAATTAATAAATTAATATATTTTATTTAGTAAGTAAAATATAAATAGGATAAAAAATTAAACTGTCAAAAGTCACTTTTTTAGGAGATAAAAAATATTATGCAATTTACAGTTCAAAAAGATGTTATTTACAATGGATTAAATGTAGTTGGAAAAGCAGCAGCTTCTCGTGGAATTCAGCCTGTTTTATCAAATGTTTTAATGGAAACAACAGAAGAAAATCTCTTAAAGCTTTGTGCAACCGATCTTGATATTTCAATAGAAATAAATATTCCTTCAATTATTGTAAAAAAAGGAAGTATTACTTTACCTTCCAAAAAACTTTTTGAAATAATTTCAAAATTACCAAGTGAAGCAGTTAGTTTTAATCTAAATGAAGATAATAATTTAATGGAAATTAAATGCGGCAAATCAAAATTTGATATTAAAGGTATTTCAGCAAGCGAATTTCCTCAGATTGAATATCCTGAATCAGAAGAATTTATAAATATAGATATAATTCCAATGATTAAAGCAATAAAACAAACAACTTTTGCAACGGCAACTTATGATACAAATAATGTTTTAAGCGGAGTTTTCTTTAAAACAAGCGGAAACAATCTTGAAATGGCTGCAACTGACGGAAACAGACTTACAAGAGTAAAAGAAAATATACAAAATAAAGAGCAAAAAGATTATGCGGTGGTTATTCCATCCAGAACTTTAAAAGAATTTTCAGGAATTTTATCCGGTGTTGAAGATAAAACAGTTTCTATAACCGTTAAAAATAGCCAGATTATGTTTAAATTAAAAGACAGATGTATAACATCAAGGCTTATAGAAGGACAATATCCTGCTTATGAGCAATTAATTCCTAAAAATTATGAAATAAAAGCAATAGCAGATAAAAATTTATTAAATCAAGCTATAGACAGAGCTTCAACAATGGTTAATGAACGAACAAACATTGTTAAAATGAATTTTAACGATAACAAACTTAAATTAACAGCTGATACTCCTGATTTAGGAGATTCTTGCGATGAAATAGATGTTGAATATTCGGAAGAAGAATTAAATATAGCTTTTAATCACAAATATATTCAGGATTTTCTTAAAGTAGTTGATTCAGACAAAGTTTTAATAGAGCTTAACGGTGCTTTAGCAGGTACTTTGTTTAAACCGGATGGTGAAGATGATTTTCTTTGCCTTATAATGCCTGTTCAGGTTAATTAGAACCGAGTTAAAAACAAAGTATAAAGGGTAAACCTAAAACTCTTTTATTTCCTCCCTTGTGAGGGAAGAGAAGGGGAGGGTGATAAAAATTTTTCTTAAAAAGTTAAAATTAATAAATTTTAGAAATTATGATTCCTGCGAAATAGATTTTTCAGGAAATAAAATAATACTTTTAGGTAAAAACGCTCAGGGAAAAACAAATTTACTGGAAAGTATTTATTATTTAGCCACCCTTTCTTCTTTTAGAGCTAATAATGATTCAGAAGTTATAAAAAAAGGAAGTGATTCTTCTTTTTTAAGCGCAGAATTAATTAAAAACGAAACAGATATTGATTTAAGCATTTTTATAAATCCGCCAAAACAAAAGCTCATCAAAGTTAACGGATTAAAAAAATCTTCTTATTCCCAATATTTAGGCAATCTTGTCGTTGTAAACTTTGGTGTTTCAGACTTGCTTTTATTAAGAGGAACACCTTCAGATAGAAGAAAATGGCTAGATGATGCAATAAGCCAGATTTATCCTTCTTACAAAGACAGATTAGGTAAATACAACAAGATTAAAACGCAGAGAAATAACTTATTAAAAGAATTTAAAGGCAATTTTCATTTAAACAAAGTACAACAGGATACTTTAGCTGTTTTTGACGAACAACTTTCTGTTTCAGGAAGCAATATTATTCATTTAAGGCAAAAATATCTCAAAGAAGTTCAAAAGATAGCTAATTTAAAACATAAAAACATTTCTCAGGAAGAAAAAGAAGACCTTGTTTTAGAGTATAATTCAACAGTTTCAGGTAATTTTAATGCAAGAGAAGATGAAATAATTTCTCCTGAAAATATTTTAGAAGAATATAAAACAACTTTTGAAAAAAAAAGAAATGAAGAAATAGCAAGGTTTCAAACAGTTATAGGTCCTCATAGAGATGATGTTTCTTTTTATATAAACAAAATAGAGGCAAAAAGTTTTGCTTCGCAGGGTCAGCAAAGAACTATTGTGCTTGCTTTAAAGCTCTCTGAGCTTGATTTTGTAAAAAATATTATAGGCGAAAGTCCGATTTTGCTTTTGGATGATGTTTTAGCGGAACTCGATAAAACCAGACAAAATTATTTGCTGAAATCAATTAAAGAGGATACCCAAACAATCATTACAACAACAGATATTTCGGGTTTTAACGAAAAATTTCTTGAAGAAGTTGTTGTTTATAATATAGAATCAGGAAAGATTATTTAAAAAAGCAGGTAAATTTTTTGAAGGAAAAGAATAATTATTTTAATAACATAGAAAGTGTATTAAACTCTGTAATGGTTGAAATGGGACTAGATAAAGGTCTTAAACAACAGGAATTTGCTAAATTATGGTCAAAAATAGTTGGTCCAAAATTTCAAAATTCGTCTAAAGTTGTTTATATTCAATCAAGACAGGGAGAGGATATATTGACGGTTGCCGTTTCTTCTTCCGCTGTAGCGCAGGAATTGAGTTTTTTCAAAGAAGATATTATAAAAAAAATAAAGGTTGTTGCAAAAGACTTTAATTACAATATAAAAGATATTTTGTTTAATTCAAAAATATGGGAAGAATTAAAAAAAGAAACAAAACAAAAAACAGAAGAAGAAAATAAAAATTTTTATAAAATAGAAAAGAATTTTACAGAGGAAGAATTAAACAGGATAGAACTTTCACAAAGTGCTGTTTTGTCTATAAAAAAGTCTTTAGGGGATCAAAGTTTTTATTCGGAAGAATTAAAAGAAAAAATGTATAACACGATAATAAAAGATTTAAAAATACAGGAATGGCGCAAAAATAACGGTTTTCCCGTATGTTCGGAGTGTGGAATTACTATAAAATATTATTCCCCCGAAGGTGAAAATCTTTGTCCTTCTTGTAAATACAAGAAATAACAAAATTTATAATGTTTAAAATAAAAATACACCGCGAGGTGTATTTTTTTGTGCGTCTTATTTACATCTAGGGGTGGATGTGAACGCTTATCACATGTTGTAACTTTATATAGGTGGGAAATTATATTTAGATTGCCAAAGCTTACTTTGTAAGCCTCGTAATGACAAAAAAGGGGACGATCGGGTAGGATGGATACAACGAGTATTGATACAACTATAAGACGTGTTCAAGAAATAGAAAGTCGGTTAAATTCACTCTTTGGAACAAATAATTCGGCTAATACTTCTTCAGATCAGTCTTTTGGAAATGTATTAAATAACAAAATCAATCTTGATAATTATTTTAATAAAGATGATTCAAGCCTTCCAAACACAACAGAACTGCCGGACGTACCCGAAGCACCCGGTGCTCCAAAAGGAGAAATTTTAAACTTAATTGATAAATATTCCCAAAAATACAACATAGATAAAAACCTTGTAAAAGCAGTAGTAAAACAAGAATCAGGATTTAATTCAAAAGCGGTATCTCCGGTAGGAGCTTTAGGTTTAATGCAGTTAATGCCGTCAACAGCAAAAGGTCTGGGGGTTAGAAATCCATTTGATGCTGAACAGAACATAGCGGGTGGAACAAAATATCTTAAAAATCTTATAAACAAATATGATTCGGTAAAATTGGGTTTAGCCGCTTATAATGCAGGATCGGGGGCAGTTCAAAAATACGGCGGAGTCCCGCCATACAAAGAAACTCAAAATTATGTAAATAAAATCATGAACAATGCGGGAGTTGAATAAAATGGTCAGTGGTATAGACGCAGCAGCATCAGGAATGATAGCACAACAATACAACATAGACGTTATTTCCAACAATCTGGCCAACGCCAATACAGCAGGCTTTAAAGAGCTTATACCAGTGTTTAAAAATATAAGCGATATAAATATAAGTGAAAAAAATAAAGAAGAAAAAAGTTTTTCGAATACAAACAAAGTTATCGGAACTTTAAGTTCAGGAAGTGTTCTTGATTCAACAATACTTGATTTACAACAGGGAAGCATAAAAAAAACAGACAATAATCTTGATTTTGCCATTGAAGGTAAAGGTTTTTTTGCTGTCGGAGGCAATAATGGAGATTGTTATACAAGGAACGGATGTTTTTCTCTTAATGAGGAAGGAACACTCGTTACAAAAGACGGAAATCCTGTTTTAAGCGATGGCGGTGCACCTATAAAGATTGATACAAACACAAACAGTATTAACAAAATAAACGTTACTCAGGACGGGAAAATATTTTTTGATAAAAAAGAAGTGGGTAAATTAAAAATAGTTGAATTTAACAACCCCGAAGATTTAACCGCAGTTGGAAATGCTTTATACAAAACTTCAAATGACAATATAAAACCTGTTGAATCCCAAACCAGTAGGGTGAATCAGGGTTTTATAGAAGGTTCAAATTCCAATGTAATAGGAACAATGATTAATACGATTTCTGCAACAAGAACCTATGAAACACTCGCAAAAATAGTAAAAACAACCGAAGCAACTCTGGAAAAATCTGTAAATGATGTAGGACGGGTAAAAGAATAAAGCATTTTAAAATAAAAATTCAAATAATAAAAACAAAGGGGAGATAAAAATGTTAAGAGCTTTAACGACGGCAACAACAGGAATGATGGCACAACAAATAAATATTGACGTTATTTCCAACAATATAGCTAACGTTAATACAACAGGATATAAAAAAGTAAGATCAGAATTTCAGGATCTGCTTTCTCAGACTATAAAAGCTCCCGGCGCTCAAATTGCTCAGGGAACAAACCAGCCTGTAGGTATCCAGATAGGACTCGGTACAAGAGCAGCCGCAACATTAAGAAACTTTAGCGAGGGTTCTTTTCAATCAACAGGAGGCAAATTAGACGTTGCAATAGAAGGTGACGGCTTTTTAGAAGTTCAAAGAGATGACGGAACAACGGCTTATACAAGAGACGGAAGTATGAAAATTGACGGAAACGGACAATTATGTACCAGTGATGGCTTTATTGTTCAGCCGCAGGTTACAATTCCTACTAATGCTCAAGAAATTACAATAACACCTGACGGAAAAATTTCTGTTACAACTCCGGGAACAACAGAGCAAACAGAAGTTGGAACATTAAGACTTGCAAAATTCGCAAATCCGGCTGGTTTATCAGCTATAGGCAAAAATCTTTATTCAGAAACATCTGCTTCAGGAAAAGCTATAGAGGGAACAGCAAATCAGGAAGGTTTTGGTTCTATACAGCAGGGATTTCTCGAAGGGTCAAATGTTCAGGTGGTTGAGGAATTAACCAATCTTATTCAGGCAGAAAGAGCTTTTGAAGCAAATTCAAAAATAATCAAATCAGCGGATCAAATGCTGCAAGTTGCGAATAACTTAGGATAATAAAATGAAAAAACTTTTTAAAACAGCAATTTTAATTTTAATTTTTCTGGCTTTGTCAATCAAAGCCAATGCCGCTGTTTTAGATGCAAAGTTTTTAAAAGAAAAAATAAAAAAAGATGTTGAAGAACAGCTTAAATCAAACAGAAAAACAACAGTTGAAATAAGTGATTTACCTTATCAACAAATAGAAACAAACGAAGGAAAAAATGGAAAGGTTGAAATTGAATCAAAAATAAACCTCAAGTTTTTTAATCCAGTAACACTGGTCAGAGTTAGCGTTCTTGTAAACGGTGAATTATACAAATCATTTGTTGTTCAGGCAAAAATAAATATTTATGACACAGTTTGGGTGGCAAATGATTACATTAAAAGAGGAGATACCTTAACAAATGTCATTCTTGAAGAAAAAGAAATAACCTGTTTGCCCAAAACCATTACAGGAAAAAACTTTAATCCGTATAAATATAGTTCGAAAAAAAATTATCAACCGGGAGATGTTATAGATTCTGATTATATAGAAAACATTCCGGCAATAATAAAGGATAGTCCTATTTCTGTAATCTTTAAAACACAGTCGGTTTCGGTAACAATACCGGCAACAGCTTTAGATAAGGGAAGCATAGGGGATTATATAAAAGTAAGAAGTAATAATTACAAAAAAGATTATATGGGAAAAATAATAAGCGAAAACATAGTTCTGGTTAATATTTAGATTGCCACACCTATACAGGGGTTTGCAATGACAAGGGAAAAGGTCGGTTAAGGGTTATGAAAAGAAAAATATCAGAAATATTAATAATGATAATAATTTTATCAGCAGCAACTCCTGTTTTTGCCGAATCTTTGTTCAGAACAGGAATTTCGCAGGGTGTTTACTACACTCAGCCGAGATCTTTATTCAACACCATAAAAGCTAAAAGCATAGGCGATGTAATAACCGTATTGATTGAAGAAAATTCATCCGCAACAAGCCAGGTTACGCTTGATATTGCAAACACTTCTTCTGCTAAAGATGCTTTTACACCGATTTTAAACACTTTGTTTAAAACAGATAAATTTAAAAGCCTTGATGGTTACGGCGGAAACACTACAACGGGTAATTCTGCAAAAGTGGTAAGAACAACAACAACAACCGATATTATAACAGCGCAGGTTGTTCAGATTTTGCCAAACGGAAATCTGGTTATTCAAGGCAAAAAATCAGCAATAAACTCTGGAGAAAAAGCGGAAATTTTACTCAGCGGAGTTCTTGATCCGAGATTTATTACAAACAGCGGGGAGGTTAGTTCAAAATATGTCGCAAATCTTCAATATGCGGTTGTGGGAAAAGGAACAACTTCTTCTTCAGACTCGGAAGGTTTAGTAAACAAATTTATGAAAGTTTTATTCTAGGGAGACAAAAACAGATGGTAGTTTGGAAAAACAAAAAAATATTAATTTTAATTGTATTGCTTGTAATAAGTTTTATTTGCTCAGGCTGTAAAGCAGAAGCATACAGTGTAAGACTTAAAGATGTTGCCCATATAGACGGCATCAGAGAAAATCAGGTTGTCGGCTATGGTATAGTTGTAGGGCTTCCCGGGACAGGCGATAACAGTAAATCAACACAGATTACAAACGTTTCTTTGTTAAAAAACCTTGGAACCGTTATTGATAAACCCGATGATATTAAAAAAGGCAACACTGCTTCCGTAATTGTTACAGCAATAATCCCGCCTTTTGTCAGAAGCGGCGATACGATTGATGTTCTTGTTTCATCTATGGCTGATGCCAAAAGTCTGGAAGGCGGCGTTTTGATTCAAACACAGCTTTTAGCTCCTAACGGTGAAGTTGTAGCTGTTGCGCAAGGACCTATAAGTACAGGAGGAACAGATGTATCTTCAAACGGAAGTTCGACAAGAACAAGCATAACAACCTCGGGAAGAATTCCTAGCGGAGCTATTATAGAAAGAGACATAACCTCTGAAATCGGAGATGAAGCAGGGCTTAAACTGGTTCTTAATAAAACAGATTTTACAATGGCAGCAAGAGTTGCAAAAGTTGTAGCTTCAACAATTGCTCCTGCAAAAGCGATAGACGGAAGCACAATACAAATTAATATTCCTGATAAATACAATGATGACAGGATTAGTTTTATTTCAATTCTTGAAAACCTGACTTTACCAAGTGCTGATGCTGTTGCAAAAGTTGTAATTAATGAAAGAACAGGAACTATAGTTATAGGGAATAACGTAAAACTTCTTCCTGCTGCGGTTGCTCATGGAAATTTAACTGTAACGGTAAGCACGACAAATGAAATTTCTCAACCGACAGCCCTTTCAACGGGAGGAACAACTCAAGCTGTTTCAAACAGTCAGATTAATATAAATAAAGAAGGTGGAAGAGTAATAGAAGTTCCTTCAAATGCGAACCTTAGCGACCTCGTAAGGGCGTTGAATTCAATAGGTGTTACTCCTTATGATTTAATTTCAATTCTTCAGGCTTTAAAAGAAGCAGGGAGTTTGCAGGCAACTTTGGAGATTATTTAAAAATGATAAACCCTGTAGATATGACAACAACAATGTTTGGAATACAAGGAAAAAAACTGGAAGAAATTTCCGGTGCCAATAAAAACAACAAAACAGATGAACAGTTAAAAAAATCAGCACAGGATTTTGAGTCAGTATTTATAACTCAATTTCTTGAAACTTTAAATTCAACGGTGGAAAAAAGTGAAGAATTTTCAGGTGGAAGAGGCGAAGAAATGTTTAGATCGATGATGAATGAAGAAGTTGCAAAAAATATTTCTTCAAATCCTCGAACATCATTCGGTTTTGCACAGCAAATTTACGAACAAATGAAAAACAGAGTATAAAAAGGGATAAATATTATGGCGGTAGGAAGTATCAGTTCAAGCATAAGCAGTATGCAGGCCTTCAGGGCAAAGCAGGCTTTTGAAAACACAAACAAATTATCAAAAGAAAAAGACCTTTTAAAAAGCGGGTTTAATGAAGGAGATATAAAACTTTCTATCTCTTCGCAGGATATAAGCATTAAAAAACAAACAGAAGAAGCTAATAATGACGATTTTATAGAAAGAAACAAAAAACATATAGGAGAAATCAAAGAATTTATAGGGAAAAATAATTATCAGGATATACAAGATGAAGACATAAAAAATGCTTTAAGTTACGGCAAAAGTCTTTTAGCTGATTATACGGCATAAAAATTTAAAAATCGGGAGGAGAAAAATGGATACCAATTCAATTTATGAACTTGAAAAAATTTTAAATCAGGAAATAGAAGCTTATTCAAAGCTCGAAGAATATATTAGCGGAAAAAAACAGCATCTTATCAACGGTGATATAGAAAAAATCAGAATTGTTGATTTAGAACTTGAAAAATACAACTATATTGTAGAAAAACTGGAAGAAAAAAGAAAACTTGTTTATCCCGACAATTCTACACTTAAAGAAATTATTGAAAGAATAGAAAACAAAGAACAGGCGAATAAAATTTCTAATCTTAGAGATAAAATAAAAAATCTTTTATCCAACATTCAAAAACAAAACACAATAAATATAGAACTTTTAAAACATTCTTTAAAAATAGTAGAAAATTCTATTGTTATAATTGCAAATGCACTTGTCCCTGAAGGATCTGCCTATAACAAAAAAGGAGCAACAAAGACAAGTAAAAGACTTTTTGATTTAAGTTCTGTAGAACATGAAGCCTGACAAAAAACATAGTTGTTTTAAGTGCATTTATGGGTTAAAAAGGGGAGAAATAATATAAAATGCCATCATCATTATACGGGATATACAATACACAAAGAGCTTTAACATTAAATCAGGCTGCCATTGATATTATTAACAGTAACGTTTCAAATATGAATACTGCCGGATACAGCAAACAAAGGCTCGAAATATCACAAGCAAGTAACATATCTCCTTATGAAAACCCTATAGATGCTTCTCAAAGCGGATCAGGTGCTGTTATTGACAGTATTTCAAGAAACAGAGATCTTTTTCTCGATAATTCGTTCAGAAAAGAAACAACAGACGCAAACTATTATAAAGAATATAGCGACAATGCCGTACAGCTGGAAAATACAGTCAATCAACTGGGAGATACAGGATTAAATACAGCATTAAATGATTTTTATAACAGTTTAAGTCAGTTAGCATCCAGTCCAAATGATTATGTAGTTAGAAACAGCGTTATTCAAAATGCACAAACCTTAACCACTCAATTTAATAATACTTATACAAATATGCAGGATATGAGAACAGGTCTTGTTGGGGATACAGCCATCCCTAATACGCTTACTCAAAGCAAATTAAGTATAGATATAAATGACTTAAACGGTAAATTAAGCGCAGTAGCAAATTTAAACGATAAAATTAATATTTCAACAGCACAGGGAATCACGCCTAACGCCCTTTTAGACCAAAGAGATCAATTATTAGATAAAATTTCGGAATATATTCCCGTAAATATAACGAACGAAAAAAATAACACCGTAACATTATCACTAGGAAATGTTGAACTTGTAAACGGAAAAGAACAAAAAGGAATTTTTAGTATTACAGCAGGTGATGTTAATAATCCGTCAGTTGTTCAGATTAAAAATAGTGGAGGAAGCACTTTTTCAAGCAATGCCTATTCTTTGATGACATCAGGAAAAATAGGTGCGATTCTCCAAATGGGAGGAAGTGATTCCACTAAACTAACAATAAAAGACAAGATGGATGCACTCAATACACTTGCAACCCAATTTGCAAGTGCTATGAATGCTGTTCAAACAGGCGGAAAATATATTAATAGTTCCGTTACTCCGCAAACATTATCTGTCAATACTCCGAGTGCTTTTTTTCTTGATTCTGCAAATACAACTTTAAATATAACGGCAGGGAATATAAAAGTTAATGATACACTTGTAAATGACCCATACCAGATAGCTGCTGCTATTGGAACAAGTATTTCAAGCAGCACAGGAGACGGAAGTAATGCGCTTAACATGGCTCAAGTCAGAGACAAACAGGACTTAGCCGGGTTAGGCGGAACCACAACACAGGGATATCTTACTAATATGGTAGGAAAACTGGGTACACAATCAAAAAATCTTCAGGATAACAATGATATAAAAGATAATACTTTGCAGCAGATTACAACCAAAAGGGACTCTTTGACAGGAGTTAACCTTGATGAAGAATTAACTGATCTGGTAAGATTTCAACGCTCTTACGAGGCTTCGGCAAAGATTATGACAACTATTAGTCAAACTTTAACAACAATAATAAACATGGTAGGTTAATAAAATAATGAAACCCCCTGTTTTTCTGAGGGGATAATAAAAAAGGGGTAGGATTTATGCAGTATACAAGAGTTACAAACAGCTATACCAGTGATAGTGTTATTAGAAACCTTTTATCAAACAGGTCAAAATTGGTTGACACGCAAACACAAATTTCTTCGGGAAAAAGAATAACAAAAATCTCTGATGATGTGCTTGCCGGTATTTCAGTTGTTTCAACAAACAGTTCCCTGGGTAAAATAAATAATTACATAAAAAATATAGATAATGCACAGTCTGAACTTAATGTAACAGACGCAACTTTAACAACTTTAATAGATTCAGTTCAGCAGGCAAGAGAATTAACGGTACAGGCATCAAGTTCAACAGCGGGTTCCGATGAACTACAAGCTATAAACGCACAAATAAAACAAATAATTGAACAGGTTAAAGATCTTGGAAACACAAAATACGGAACAACTTATATCTTTGGAGGGCTTCAAACGAATACTGCTCCCTTTACTGTTCCTGCCACGGGAGAAATGAAATATACCGGTTCTGTTAGCGGCACAGCTGATAGAAAGGCTGAAGCAAGTGATGGTGTTGCAATACCTATTAATGTAACCGGTGATAAGATTTTTGGGGAATATTATACTTCCGGTGGAACCATAACAGGGAGTGGTCTTTTAAAAACCCTTGTAACTTTAAGCACTGAACTTGGAGCAGCAAATCCTGATCAGGGTGTAATAAGAGCAAAACTAGATGAGTTTGACAGTAGTTTACAAACAATTACTAATACACAGGCTCAATTAGGAGGGACTTCTAACAGGCTGGATACAATAAAAACAGCTCTTCAGGATGACCAGATAAATCTTACAAAAATTAAATCAGGAGCTGAAGATATTGACATGGCAAAGACTATATCTGATTTGCAGTTTCAGCAAACAGCGCTTGATGTCTCGCTTCAAGTAAGCGCAAAGATAATTCAGCCGTCATTACTGACATATATGTAAATTTTTAAAGAAGTGCGGATTCTTCATTAACTGCCTTGTAAATTGGCTTCATATCAGAGCAAAAGGCTTTTATGGCTTTGTAATTCATATAACGTGTGCAATTTCGAATAATATGAACAATACCACACAGGGTTTTAGTCAAAGGAGAAACAGAATTCATTGCCTGTTCAAATCCGTTAAGCCCGTCAACACAAGCTATTAGAATATCGTGAACGCCTCCGGCCTTTAAATCATTTGATATTGGTTTACGATATTTGGATGTTTCATTTTCACCTATCCACAAGCCAAAGAGCTCTTTTCTTTCGTCAATTCTAATTCCGATAATGACGTAAACCGTCTTTTTGTGATAACTTCTGTTTTCTCTAATATCAAAGCTCATTCCGTCAAGAAAAATGACAGTGTAAAAGCTATCAAGAGGTCTATTTTGCCATTCTTTTGCGATGGGAAGGATTTTGTCAGTTACCCTTGAAACTTGTTCTTTTGAAACAGAGAATTTGTAGAGGTCCTCAATATTTGAATTAATTGCCTCTTTGGACATTCCTTTGGCATAGATTGAAAGAATTTTGTCATAAATCTGTTTCCTTTTCTATTCTAAAACGAATAAATTTGATTTTTTCTGTCCTGATTTATGGGCATATTATACTAATGAAATTTGCAAAAAAATAGACAGTTTTGAAGCTGTCTTAAAATTTGTTTTTGTAGGTAAGGAAGGGAAAGGGGAAGGTAGGTGTGGTAGGTAAAAGGTTTTATTTATTGAAATTTAAGCTTTTATTTGAGGTAGTGTGTTGTGTTTGTTTTGTTTTGTCCTTGTACATATATAAAAACATCCGTATTGAAAAAATTGCTATTTCGTATATAAAAAATAGCTATTCAATTAATAAAACTTAATATTATGCCTTAAATAAAACGATGGTCTAAGTTTATTATATCTCGATACGGAATCACACCAAGTATAACTTCGTTTTCATCTATTATAGGAATAGCTCTAAATAGATACCTTGAAAACATTCTTGAGGCTTCAATCAAGGTATTCTCTGTATTTAAGCTTATGACATGAGTTGTCATTATATCTTCAAGCTTATCTTCCGATTCTGCCTGAAGTAATTCTTTAATATCACAGACTCCCACCAGTTTTTCTTCTTCATCCACTATATAAAGATACATTATTACGTCTTTGTTTTTAGCTTCATTGTGAAAAATTTCTATAGCTTCGTTGGCTGTAGCAGTTGGAGAAAATTTAAAAAAGTGGGAAGTGGCAAAGTGCAAGATTTTTTCGTCTTGTTTGTCTAAAATAAGCTCAATTTTTTGTGCTGTTTCTTTGTCATGCAAAGCAATTAAGTTTAAGATATCATCTGCTTCATTGGTAGGCAAAACAGCCAGAATGTCCGCTGCCTGCCCGGGGGTCATATCATTAATAAGTTCAACGGTTTTTTCTTTGTCCAGAGATGAAATCAAATCTCTTTGCACTCTTGGTTCTATTTCTTCTAATGTATCTGAAGCATGTTCTGTATCCAGCTCGCTAAAAAGTGCAAGCCTTTGATCAGGCTCGAGTTCTTCGAGTATATCAGCCAAATCAGCAGGGTGGATATCAAGCAGTTTTTCTTTTAAAACTTTTAGTTTAACATTTCCCTGAAAACTGCTTATGTTTTCCGGCAGCGGCTGAACATAAGTCCAGGGGATTGTATCAGTTTTAATTTTATCTGCGAGTGAGTAAATAAAAGTAACCAGCCATTTTAAACCCAGTCTTTTCAGAAAACCGTATTTGCTGGAATCAACTTCTGTTACGTATAATTTGTTGTTTCTCATAACAAGTTTAACGTCATAAACAACTTCCAACTCATTATCATCCATATCGAGAACTTTTTTATCCATAATATGATCTTTTAACAGAACCTGTGATTCCATCGGTTCTTTTTCATATCTTTCAAGATCTTCGATATCAATAATAATTTCATCGTTTGTGATTTCTGCAATTTTTTTCCATGGAACCATTAAAGATTGATAGCCAAAAGAACGCCCTATAATAAAATGAGTGGCTTCCGGTATTGTTTCCGTTTCAAATATTGCAATATCCTCGAGTTTCCCGATTTTTTTCCCGTTAAAAATCACTTTTCTTCCTATAATATCGCTCAGAAAAAAAGAATATCCCGATTGTTCTGCGTTTGGTAAATTTTCGTTAGTCATTTTTCCATAATATCCTAATAAATTAACGTAATAAATTTATAAATAAGCAACCCTACTATAAAAAGGAGGTAAAATCTCAAAGCAACCAGCGCAAATCTAACGGTTGGAGACATTGCCAGGCTGGGATTGGCATATTTTTCATTGATTTCAATTATTCTTTCAAAATGCTGCTCATAAAAATTCTTACGCAGTTTTTTAAATTGTTTTTTAAATATTTGTATTTTGTTAAGCATTATATAACTCCTGAATTATTTAAACAAATGGGGAAATAATGTACTTATTGCGTAAAGCGTCGATAAAATAATTATCAAAACCACAATAGTCGTTCCGATAATATTCTGGAGCATGGAATTTTTATATTCACCCATTGTTTTCTTATCATTTAATAACAATAGAAGGAAAACAAGTGCCGCAGGAAGGAGTGTAACGGCAATTACCTGTACAAAAAGAGTAATAAGCACCAGCGGAGCCTTTGGAATTAATACAACAAGACCGGCAGTTATTAAAGTAATAAAATAATTTGCATAAAACCATGGAGCTTCCTTAATTTTGTTATTTAGAGAATGCGCCCATCCGAATATTTCACCGAAAGCCCATGAACTTGCAAGTGAAATACAAATTGCGCCTAAAAGTCCGGCATTAAATAAACCTATGGCCAGAAAAGTTCCGACATATTTGTTTGTGTTCATTAATTTTAAGGCGGCCTCAGCTGCACTGCTTATATCCACACCGAATGGCGGTTTGAACAGAACCGCGCCTGTAACAATTACAATAAAAATCGCAACGGCTACCGTCAAAATTGACCCGACTGCGGTATCAAACTTGCCCCAGGGGATATCTTTTTCTCTCATTCCTTTATCAACAACGGCGCTCTGCTGAAAATACAGCATCCAGGGAGCGATTGTTGTTCCGATGTTTGCCATTAAAAAGAAAAACAACTCGCTATTTAATCCACTTGCAGGTAAATGAGGAATAAATCCTTCATGAAAAATTTTGGAAATTGACGGGTGAACCATAAAGGCACTTGGAATATAAATTAAATTTAAGGCACAAAACGCAAGTGAAATTTTTTCCCATGTCCAGTATCTTCCGTTAAGAACCATTATTCCCATAAGAACACACACGCTTATTATTGTAATGTAGGGCGGAACTCCAAAAATATTTAAAGCAGCCGTCATTCCGATAAATTCAGTAACCAGAGTCAGCCAGTTTATTATCATTAAGTCTATTAAAGAAAACCATCCCCAAAAAGAACCGAATGCATCAAAAACAGATTCAGCATGTCCTCTTTTTGTAACAGCACCGAGCCTTACTGTCATTTCCTGCACAAAATATGCAACAGGAATAAGCAAAAGCAAAAACCAGATAAGGCTGTATCCGTATTTTGCTCCTGTTGCCGCATAAGTTGTAATTCCTCCGGCATCGTTATCTGCGACCATGACAACAATTCCCGGTCCTGAAATAATCAGATACAGAACTATTATTTTCAGGATTCTTCTGTATTCATAATATAATTTTGAAAAAATTTTCATAGATTTTTCGCCTCTTATACCGACTATAATTCTTTTTTAGTCGCTCCGGCGAAAAACATCTAATAAATCAATTAAGGATAGATAATAGAAATTTAATCGCTAAGCAACTATTTAGTTTCCGCTTGCCTGCTACTGTCACTATCCATAAAAATTTCCTTAATTGTCTGACCTTCTTTTAGAAGCTGTCTTGTTAAAATCAGAACCGCCTTGTCAAACAAGCCGTTTATGATTTTAACCGCAGTCCCTAAACGAGCCTTAAAAGCTTATATATATTAATTTTAATATTTTAGCAAGAGCGGCTCTTAATTATATTAAAGTTCAAACTTTACAGTATATCAAGTATTACTTTATTGAAAATCAAAGAACTTGCGCATTTGTTTAGCGGCTTTGAATTGTTTGTCAATAATAGCAATAAATTCATCTATATTGCTGTTACACTTTTCTTTATACAATTTTTCTATCATTTCAGGGCTTATAGCATCGTTAGAGTTGTGTTTGTTCAAGTCTCTAATGAACTCCACAATATCAAAACGATCTTTATCGGCGCAGGCGCATAAGATATTAACAGCACCGAAATTTTTGCCTACTATTTGCTGAATTAATTTAAATTCTGTTACTTTATTTCTTGCCATGTCCTTCTCCAAATATAAAATACCCAGTATTAAAAGCATAGCAGATATATTTTGCAGTTGTAAAATTTATTTTTTATCTTCATCTGTTTCTACACAAATATATTATGGAGAAAGAGAAATGGAGTCTTACTTCCTAATATTACTACTTAACCTGTGTTTACTGAAAAAATTCCAGATTATATAATTGCCTTCCACATCATAATTAGTTTTTCCAAGAAATTTTTCTATTCTCACACTTGTCGGTGAACCAGGCCAGGTATGACCGCCTCCCTCAATTTTAAGGAGAGAAACTTCTGAGTTATTTTTACAAAATTCATTTTCGTATAATTTTGCTGTTGTTTTCTTTTCAGCAGCATTTTTATGAGGAAAGACAGTTTCTTTTTCCCTGCCTGAACATTTATTTTGTGTTTTCCAGAATTTTAGTGTCTCATCAACAGAAAGCATTCCTGCTGCAGGGATTCCTCCCCATTTTTCAAAAATATCTTCGGTTCCATGCACTAATAAAACAGGAACAGGTTTAATTTTCTTGCATCCTTCAGCGTAAGATTTTCTCATATTTCCTGAAACCGGTGCAATAGCCGCAATTTTATCAGGCATAGTACAGGCAAGTAAATAATTTATTTCTGCGCCGCTTGAATATCCTGTCGCATAAATTCTTGATTCATCAACTTTATAATTTTTAATCATAAAATCAATCAATTTAGAGCTGAATTCAATATCTTTACTTTTTTCAGCAGACCCTAAATCCCAATCCATATTAATTTTTAGAAACTTATTCAAAATCCTGTAAATTAACGGACTCTCATCGAAAAGATTTAACGCCCTGTTAGAATTTCCTGCATATTCAGGATAAACAACTATAATTCCCTTTTTTTCCGCAAAGTCATTAAACTTTGTATAATTTCGTATTCTGCTTGCATTACATGTTGAGCCGCTAAAAACAATAACAACAGGATATTTTTGTATTTTTTTTCTGTAAATTTCAGGCAAATAAACGAAAAAAATCCTTTGCTCATCATTTACATTGACTGTTTTTTTTATCATATCCTTATCGTCATGATAATTTGAGTCTTTATTGGAAATAAATTGTAATTGAAATATTACTATTCCTATAATTATTAAACTAACAAATAAAATGATGGATTTTGTTTGCTTCATAGCAACCTTCTTAACAATTTTCTTATTAATTATTATTATAACTTATAAATATCAAACTTTATTTTAAATTTTCGTTTATATCTTTCAAAATGGCTTAAACACAAATGATTATTTCTCTGAAAAGCTCTAAATTGTTGCGTAGTCTTCCCTTTAAAGATTTAATAAATTTCGATTAATTTTTTCAATTTCCTGTATGTTAAGTCAAATTCAACAGAGCCCAAAAATCAATATCTACAAGAATTTTCCTGTTTCTACTGCACTATAAAGCGCAGGGAGAAGGTTTTAAATCATTTTACGAAAAATATTTACGGATTTTGACAATTTTTGATAAAATAAGTGCAAATTCAAAAAGTAAATTTGAGGTGGCTTATGAAAAATTTTATAATTAAATGCGGAAGAAAAATCCTTGGTATTTCTGTTTATACTTCGATAGGCTTTTCTTTGCTTATTGTTTTGGCTGGTATATTTATTTCAAACAAAGATAATTATGGTCTTCCGTTTCTTGTTGCGCTGATGTCAGCTTTTTCAATAATAATAACTACAATTGTTTCATCATTTGTTTTATATCTGCTAATAGATATTAGAGACCTTTTAAATAAAGCCTCTGAAGAAAAAGAAGTTGTTAGAGATTATAAAGAACTTAGCAAAGAAAATTATATAACGTGTAGCAAAGGTAAAACAAAATATGTAGAAACCGAGAATTTTTGCCCAAATTGCAATACAAGTGTTTATGGGTAGAGTTATTATCCCTCAAAATCCCCTAATTCCCTGCACTTCTCGGAATGATTACACCAAAATTACACATAAAGAAAATTTGCACAAAAAAACCATCTTAGACAGATGGCTGAAATTCAAGTATATCTTAAAATAAAAAATGGGCCCGGCTGGATTCTAACCTTCGACCAAAGAAAGATTTATCCCATTTTAACCTTATAAGTCAAGTATAGCTTGCTTTTGCGCTAATATCAAGTATTTAAGTGTAGTTTTATCAAAACAACATATTATTGACTAAAGCGAAATTATCGACTAATATGCAATAGCATTGCATATTAGTCGATAATTTAAAGACAAGGAAGATGTGAAATGTATTTTAAAAGAACATTATCCAAATTTCTACAAGCTGCGAGTAAAACCTTCCCTGTCATTTTTATTACAGGTCCAAGACAAGTTGGTAAAACTACTCTTTTAGAACATAGTTCTGTAGAAGATAGAGCTTATGTAACGCTTGATGACCCACAAATAAGGTTGTTGGCAAAAAACGACCCTGCCATGTTTTTTCAGAGATATCAGGCTCCTTTATTGATTGATGAAGTTCAGTATGCCCCAGAACTTTTTTCTTATATCAAAATGATTGCGGATAAAGAAAAAAGAACAGGCATGTTTTGGCTTACAGGCTCACAGCAATTTCATTTGATGAAAAACATTTCCGAATCTTTGGCAGGAAGAGTAGCTATTCTGGATTTACAGGGTTTGTCGCAGGGGGAAAAGTTTAATAAACCCATTCAGCAGCCTTTTTTGCCTGCAAATAACCTTGAAAAAGTTGCGGATTTAGATTTAAAATCCGTATATGAAATTATCTTAAAAGGCTCCTATCCTGCTTTATATGCCAGAGAGGATGTTGATAGGAGGTTGTTTTATTCTTCTTATTTAAGAACTTATCTTGAGCGGGATGTGAGAGATTTGTTAAAAATTTCTGATGAACAGAAGTTTATCACATTTTTGCAGGTTGCTGCGGCAAGAACAGGTCAGTTACTCAATTATGCTGATATTGCCCGCGATGTTAGTGTTAGCCAGAATACTATAAAATCATGGATTTCCATTTTACAAACTTCAGGCTTAATTTATTTATTACAGCCTTATTACAACAATATAACCTCAAGAGCAATTAAAACCCCTAAGTTATATTTTTTGGATACTGGCCTTTGCTGCTATTTAACGGGTTGGAACACTTCAGAAACTCTTGAAACAAGTGCAATGAGCGGAGCTATTTTTGAAACCTATGTAGTATCAGAAATTATAAAAAGCTACTGGCACAACGGAAAACAAATTCAGATTTATTTCTATAGAGATAAAGAAAAAAAAGAAATTGATATTTTAATAGAAGAAAATGGAAAATTATATCCAATCGAAATAAAAAAGAGTGCGAATCCTTCAACTAAAGATATTAAAAACTTTTCTGTGCTGGACTCAATTTCAAAGCCAAAAGGACAGGGTGCTATAATTTGCTTTTCCAATAATTATTTGCCTTTGAATAAAGATGTCACAATAATACCTGTGAGTTATTTATAATCTATACATTCAATTTTTTATTGTTAATATTTTTGTTTTTTTATTTTAAAAAACATTGGCTTCCAAAAAATCACAAAGAGAATTTTCGGTAATTTCCTCTGTAAATATCGCAAAAATCCTCTCTTGATAGATCTCTTTTTATTATGAATACACGAAAGCCGCCGTTACGGCGGCTTGTATCCATTGCTATCAGAGCCCAATGGCTCTGTTGAAACTTATTAATGGGCCCGGAGGGATTCGAACCTTCGACCAAGGGATTATGAGAGCGTTTTAAGCGTTTGATTCAGCTTGATTGAATTTGCTGTTTTCTTTGATGTGATTGGATTTACGGGATTAGTCATTTTGTGTCAAAACTTATCAAAAGGAGATTTATTACACAAGAATTACACAAGGTTTACACAAGAAATTTCTTACTTTTCATTTACTATTATTTCAGCCCAATTATAAACATTTTCTGTTATTTCAACAGATTCCTTATGAACGTCCTCTGTTAAATGCAAAACATCGTCATATCTTGCTTCAACGGCAAACGCATTCAAAATTACGGAATCTTTAACAAATTCAGGTATTTCTACAGAATTTTCTTCCAACAAATCAATAAGAATATTCAATTTATGTGAAAAAGGATAATCTATACCGTAAAAAGTTAATACCGCTTTTAATGATTTTTCTGCTGACTGCTGTAAGTCAAAACATAAGTCTTCTATCGCAATTTCTTTTAAATCAAGATAAGAAGTTTCTTTTCCTCTGATTAAATTGCTTTTTGCTCTTTTTATAAATTGCTTAGCTTTAGTTTTATTGTCCAAAAAACTTCTCCGTTACGATTTTTTATAAACTAAAACACCGTCTTTTAAAATATTCTTTGTAAAAGAACCTGATATCTGCTTATTTTCAACAAGCAAAGAAGGTGTTCTGACTATTATATCCACGTTTGCCTTTATGCCAAGCATGTTTCTATATATTTTTTGCTCTAATCTAAGTATATTGTCAATTTCTGATTTTATTATCAGCAAATCATAATCACTTTCTGAGGTTGCTTCATTTCTTGCCTGAGAGCCAAAAAGGAATATTTCATCAGGAATAACAACCTGAAGAATTCTATTGATGATTTGTTCTAATTTTTTATCAGACATTTTTTTATAATCCTGTTTCTTTATTCATTAATTATATATGATTTTTAAAGTTATTTAAGACCTTAATCATCCGCCATAAATTAATATACCTTCTTTTAATGCGGGTTTTAAAACACACCCTAAAGAGTCTTTATATTGTTCAACTATTTCAGGTGTCGCTACAAGGACATCAACGGAAGCTAAAAAATCTTCATAGAATAGTTTTTCATAAATATCGCCTTCAATTTTTGAACCGTTTTCTATACCCGATTTTATGACCAAAATATCATAATCGCTGTTCGGTCTTGCATCTCCACGAGCTTGAGAACCGAATAAAATAATTTTATCAGGAACTAAGACTTTTAAAACAGCGTTTATAATTTTATCTATGATGTTTCTATCAGGCATAATAATAACCTCAAAATTATAAATATTATTATAACCTATAAATATCAAACTTTATTTAAAAACTTTCCTGCAAATCTTTTAAAATAAAGCTGTCATTAATCAAAATTTAGTAATTCAGAAGTTTTAACACCTAGTGTTCAGTTAAGTTAAAAGTTTAGAACAAATTTTCTTTTTTCACGTCTTGAAGAA
>JBAWVS010000046.1 GCA_037147175.1 bacterium | reverse complement strand
TGCAGGAGGAAATGGTCATTTTTCCACCGGAATAGGATATCAAACTGAAAAAGGGGTAAATCTAAATGCTGGATATTCCACTGAAGGAGGAAATGGCCGTTTTTCCACCGGAATAGAGTTGAACAATAATAACGGCATAGACGTAGGAATTAATATGGATAAAACAGCTGTCAGCAGTGATATTGGTGCAAGTGTAAAATACAAAGGGGTAGCCTTAGGATTATCTCAACTCTCAAAAACCCCAACTTTTTCTATTAAAACTTGCTATACTTTTTAATAATTCACATAAAAATTTAAATTTTATCAAGTATTTATTTTTTTTTTCTAAAAGGCAATTTTTTATATTCAGGTGTTTTATCTAAGTAGTTTACAAAATTATTTGGATAAAAGACTTTTATGAATATTGAGAACAGACCGTTCACTTTACCTGCAAATCATATCGGACAGCAGGTTATCGATGCCACAAACTCAGGTAAAGTAGAATATTATAAATTTCTAGGAAAGCCTGATAAAGCGTTTGAAGCCATTGAGGTCTTTGCAAACAAACATTCATCTATTTTTGGTGATAAATATAATGATATGCAAGAAGATATACGAAAAGATGCTATCATACGTGAATTTGGACTTGGCTCTCTTAAAGATGTCTTACCAAAAATCCCGGAAGCAGACCGCGCAACATTTTTGAAATTAAGAGAAGATCAAGATCAAAATGATAAAAAACAGGCTGAGGATATAAAATCCAATCCTATTATTAAAACCGCTAATCTCTTTTTGAATTCAGTAAAAAATCAATATGCTCAATTTCTGGATAATAATCGTCCTGATCCTTCAAAAGTTTCCGATCCCCATCCCAATAATATAAGAGTTTTAGCAGCAGTATCACAAAATGAAGCTGCAACGGGAACATTACCCGGAGAAAAAGCAGATTGGGTTACAAGAAAATTTAGTGATGCACTCGGGACAGAAGCTTCTATAGATAAAGCTATGGATAAAACATCAAAAGACGCGGCCGTTATGGGTTATTCTAATGCTGAGGCACCGACCATGCAAAAACCTGTTACTACAAGACGAGAAAATAATACAGCCTGGCAAAAAGCAGATAATAATAATCCTGATATCAAGCGGGTTGTTATTTTTAATGTTACTGAAGATGGAAGCGGAAATTTTAAAAAGGGTGCTGATGAACTCAGGAAAAATTTTTATACACCTGATGAAAAAAACGAATCTAACCCTTTTGAAACCCGTTTTAGGGCAGACAAAATTATTACTGTAACTCCACCTACAAAAGAAGAAGAAAAACAAGGAATTACTCAAGCAGATAAAATCCGACAAGCTTTTGAACAAAGTAAACAATTTATGGAAGATCAAAAAGATTTAGCCAGAAAAAACGCTATAGCCGAAGGAAAAGATCCGGAAGCAGCAGTAAAAGCTTTAAAATTTGAAGGAATGGCTAATTGGTTTGGACATGGCACAACTGTAAAAGAAAAAAGTCCTGAAAAAGATGACCCCAGACGTTATCAAGAAGGTTCGGCAGAATTTAAATTTTGGACAAATTCACAGAAAAACGAAGGGATTGAAGAATCTGACATTAAAAAAATGGAACAGAATGTAAAAGATTTTTCTTACTTTACAGAGTATTTTAATTCTTGTCATTCCGGCGCTATGACTAATTAAATTTCTTTAAATTTAAACATTCGCTGTTTCTTTGTATAAATCTTCGGGTTTTGTAATCACAACATCCTGAGGAACTATAGAATTTTTATCAAGGCTTACTCCAGCCTTGATTTTAACATTATTTGCTATTATACAACCGTCAAGACTTGCGTTTTCTTCAATAACTACATTGTCCCAGAGAATTGAATCTTTAATTTGCGCACCTGACTTGATAAGACAATTATTTCCAATAACGTTATTGCCTTTAGAAACCACATTATCTTCAATTACAGTATTTTCGCCGACAACAATTTTATTTTCGACAGTTACATTGCTGCCGATTTTAGAAGATTCGGCAATCCATCCATCTTTTGACTCTTTATAAGGCATTTGCAAATCTGCTATTCCGTTTAATATTTCAAAAGATGATGATTTATACTGGGCTAAAGTGCCAATATCATTCCAATAATCATTTATTTTAAACCCGCAAAATATTTCATTATTTTTCATAATGGAAGGGAAAACATTTTTTGCAAAATCATAGAATGTATTTTCAGGGATATAATTAAAAATATCGGTCTCAAAAATATAGATTCCTGTATTTACAAGGTTGCTCTTGGCTTCTTCCTGTTTTGGTTTTTCCTGAAAACCTATGATTTTCGAATTTTCGTCTGTAACAACAACTCCAAAATGCTCCACTTCTTCCACAGGAACTTCTCTTAGTGCAATCGATGCGAGAGCGCCTGATTCTTTATGTTGTTTGTATAATTCTTCAATATTTACGTTAGTTAAAGCATCACCGCTTACTACAATAAAAGTTTCGCCCTGTTCAAAAAAGCTTTCACACTTTTTTAAACCGCCTGCTGTTCCTGTTAAAGCTTCTTCATATACATAGCTAAAATTGACGCCAAGATGGTTTTTTCCGCCAAAAGCGTTGTGAATAGCTTCAGCGCAGTAATGTGTGTTGGCTACAACATCGTTTATTCCAAATTTTTGAAGATGTTTTAAAATAAGCTCAATAATCGGCGTATTTGCAACAGGCACCATTGGTTTAGGGATTTTTGCCGTTAGGGGGTTTAGTCTTGTTCCGGCTCCTGCCGCCATTATCATTGCTTTTTTTATCAAGTTCCTTCTCCTATTTTTTTATTGATTATATCATTAAATTTAAATTTTTTGAGATGCCTAACTCGGGGAAAAATTAGTATTAAGAAACATTAAAACAATTCTTTTAAAACTCTGCCACTTTGTACTTTATTTTTTAAAAAACAATACTAAAGAATGCTATTAATTTTTTTCTTGAGGGTTTTTTAAATATCCATAAGTTAATAAAAAATTTTATAAATTAAATTTAAATGTATAGTTAATATGGCAAAGCCCAAAAGGAAAAACGAAAATGATGAACATAGCATTCAACCCTACTCCACAGGGAAAACAGCAGGTAAGATTCGGATCAACTGTTAACATTGCTAAACTTGCCAAACACATTAAGAATGAAAAAACTTTGAAAAAGATTGAAAAAGCTCTTCGACCGCTTCTTAATGATGGGAAAGATGCTCATATTCAATTCGAAGAGTCATACGCTCTAACTTTATTGTACAAAAAGCACACTAAAAAATTGTATTTAGCTCATTACTCTTTTCCTGTTTTATCTTTTAATAGTGTTTTTGAGATAAAATCTTTAATTAAAAAGACAATTAAAAAAATACAAGAAATTGATATAGAAGCGGCAGGTTTAGCACGGATACCCGAAAATTTAAAAACTTAAAGCAAAGATGTTTTGGATAGCCTTGAAAAAGGTAGCACAAGTAAAACTAAATCAAAAAAACATCTTGCGGAATACTAAAATCATCAATAAAAGAAATTGCCCCTGTTTCAATATCGAAGCAGAGGCAATTTGTTTTTATGTTTTGTCGTTGAGAGGAGAGCTAAAGGCTCGAGGTGGCAATCTATAAAAATATCAATACCAGAACAGATTGCCACGCTCCCGTTGGTCGCTCGCAATTGTATCAGCAATCCAATTTAATATCCTATTTTTTTTATTTTATTCAAAACATTTTAGTGCTATAAAAAAGACATAAAAATGTTTCGAGTTAACATGAGGAAGAAATCAATGGTAAAAGTCGCGCCCTTAAAAGGACTTGTTTATAATCTTGAAAAAGTTAACATAAACGATGTTATAGCACCGCCTTATGACGTTATTTCTTCAAAAGAGCAAGGAGAATTATACAATAAATCTCCTTATAATATTGTCAAACTAATTCTCGGCAAAATTAATTCTGATGACAGCGAATCCAATAACCGTTACACACGCGCGGCAGAAGATTTTAGAGAATTTATTGAACAAAAAGCTTTAACACCATCTTCTACGCCTTGCATTTATTATTATGTCCAAAATTATACAACCGCAAAAGGCGACAAAATTTCCAGAAAAGGTTTTATCGCCCGAAATTTAATAGAAGAATACGAAAAAGGCAATATAATGCCTCATGAATTTACAATGGGCGGCCCAAAAGAAGACAGGTTAAAACTTATGAAAACCTGTAAAGCCAACTTCAGTCAAGTTTTCTTTGCTTATTCAGATCCCGAAGGTGAAATCGACAAAGCCGTTAAACTCCCTGCAAAACCAATAATTGACGTAACAGACGATCTTGGAATTCAAAACATACTTTATGCAATAGAAGACGAACAGGTTTTAAATAAAATAACCGAAATTATGTCTGATAAAAAGGTTTTAATAGCTGACGGGCATCATAGATACGAAACTTCTATAGCTTATAGAAATTTCAGACGAGCAGAAAATCCTGACTGGAGCGAAAATGATGCTTTTAATTATGTAATGGCTTACTATACCAACCTTGATGACGAAAATTTAAAGGTTTACCCGACTCATAGGATTGTAAAAAGAGAAATAAATAAACATCAGCTTCTCGAGGACTTAAAAAAATACTTCGACATAACCGAATACAAGTTCTTCGAAGTAACAAGAGAAAATGTAAAAGAAAAATTTGTTGCAGATATTGAAGAAACAGCAAAACAGAAAATTGCTTTCGGCGCTTGCTTCAAAGACGAAAACAAATATCTTTTATTTAAATTAAGAGAAAAAGAAGCCGTAGACAAGATTCTCTCAGAAAAAGATGTTCCTGATGTTTTGAAAAAGCTTGATTTAAGTATTCTTCATAAAATTATTTTAGGCGATTTTCTTTGCTTTTCAGAAGAAGACCAGTTTAAACAAAACGGAGTTAAATACCTTAAAAAAGAAGCTGAGGCATTTGAGGCGGTCGAAAACAAACAGGCTGAAGTTGTTTTTATAATGGCAACACCAAGTATTCAACTTATCAAGGAAGTTTCTTCACAGGGCTATAAAATGCCTCAGAAATCGACTTATTTCTACCCAAAACTACTAAGCGGTCTGGTAATAAATCCTCTAGACTAAAAAACGCCCTTGATTGTAAAATTTTGTTACGATTTTCCTCAAAATCCGAAAACGGCAAAAAACAAAAAAAGAGTACAAATAACACTTAATATATCTTTGTACAAGTGGGTTTCGAGGATTCTATTGTTTCAAAAATTTAATGAAGAAATGTAACGAAAACCAATATTTATCTATACTATATATTTACTCTTTATATACTAAATATATACAAAACCTTGTTTCGGCTCTTTGCAAAAAAGTTATCTTTTAATCAGGGTTGAAACCCCAAAAAAACATGGTTACACTGAAATAGTTGGTTTAATTTAATTGCCTTACCGTTGTGATGAGTTAGTAGTTTAAGACAAGGGAGTTCTGAATGGGTAGCAGAACAAATCAAGCAATTGATAGTGCGATCGATAAAAAACTTAATAAAAGTTTTATCATCAAATCTCCTAGAAATGAGCTCTTAAAGTTTGCTAATTATTGTGCATTAAAAGAATATAGCGCCATAGATCATGCAAGTTTAATCTCTGACTTAAGTAGCTCAAATTCTTTTGTAGCCAAAAGAGACGATTATGACAATGAAATTTGCGATTTTCTCAACTACAAGATTGCAAGAACCCAAAGTTCATTCAACATTTTAAAACTTTTTAAACCCGGCGAAATTTTAAGTACAGTTATTAGTTGTTAACTGAAAACGAGAATGAATAAAGCGCAACCAAACTAATTGTTTTGGTTGCGCTTTATTCATTTTATATTGAAACGGATTTGTTTACATGTAAAGCATAATGAAATTTAAAAAAAGATAGCTAATAACGGTGTTGAAAAACAGCGTTATTTTCTCTTATTATGAAAAGAATTATTAGAAACTGTCTTATTAACAAATAATTTTAACGTCCTATTGAGCAAAAAAACTCAATATTATAAAGATATTTTGAGGAAATAAAAACAAAAAATGGCAAATATTAATACTAAAGACGATTTTATTCCTGTGGTTATAATGAGAGATATTGTTGTATATCCTCAAATGATGGCACCAATCTTTATATCAAGAAAAATGTCTGCTATAGCTGTCGAAAATGCTATATTAACTGAAGAACATCACTTGATTTTGTTGGCTCAAAAGGACTACGCAACAGAAAATCCTGAAATAAAGGATTTATATCAGGTAGGAGTGCTTATTAAAGCGGTACAGCTTCTAAAATTTCCTGATGGCACTATAAAAGCTCTTGCTGACGGCATTGAAAGGGTAAAGATTATTGAAATAGTAAAAGAAAATGATTTTTATAAATCCAGATACGAAGTTTTGGAAGAATTAAAAGTTGAAGATGAATCAACAAAATCGTTAATAAGCCTTACAATAGACAAATTCAAAGAGTATATAAAGAAAACAACAAAAATTAATATCGAAAGCTTTATCACCCTTTCAGAAATCAAAGAATCAGGCAAACTTGCCGACATAATAGCCACTTATCTTTCTATAGAATTACCGGAAAAACAAAAAATACTTGAAACATTAAACACGCGTGAACGGCTTGAAGAAGTTAGTAAAATTCTTTCAAAAGAAATAGAATTGCTTAGTATAGAAGAAGCTATTCAGGAAAAAGTCAAGTTTAAGCTGGGAAAAACCCAGAAAGAATTTCTTTTAAGAGAAAAATTACGCGCCATTAAAGAGGAATTGGGGTCGGAAGAGGGACTGGATGAAGCTGAAGAACTCAGGGAAAAAATAGAAACAGCAAAAATTCCGCAAAAAGTAAAAGAACAGCTTTTAAAAGAAATAAGAAAGCTTGGAAAAATAGCTTTTTATTCGGCAGAAACTTCTGTTATAAGAACTTATGTTGATACGGTGGTGGAATTACCATGGTCTAAAAACTCAAAAGATATGCTGGACATAAAAAGGGCTCAAAAAATACTTGATGAAGACCATTACGGGCTTAAAGATGCCAAAGAAAGAATTCTTGAATTTTTAGCGGTAAAAAAACTTTCAAAAGAACCTCAAGCCACCATAATATGTCTTGTAGGACCGCCGGGAGTAGGGAAAACTTCTCTCGCTAAGTCGATATCAAGGAGCCTGAACAAAAAATTTGCACAGGTCAGCCTTGGCGGGATTAATGACGAATCAGAAATAAGAGGGCATCGAAGGACTTATATAGGCGCCATGCCGGGACGAATAATAAGAGCTATCCAGAATGCAGGTACAAAAAATCCTGTAATCTTACTTGATGAAATAGAAAAGATGCTTCCAAGCCACATGGGAGACCCTACGGCAGCAATGCTGGAAGTCCTTGACCCTTCTCAAAATTCTCACTTTACCGATCATTATATTGATTTAGAGTTTGATTTGTCGGAAGTTTTTTTTATTGCTACGGCAAATTCCGTTGAAACACTTTATAAACCTTTGAGAGACAGGCTTGAAATTATATATCTGCCGGGCTATACAGAAGAAGAAAAAGTTAATATAGCTCAAAAATATTTAATCCCAAGACAATTTAAAACAAACGGAATAAAAGAAGACCAACTGGAAATAAATGAGACAGCTTTAAGAGAAATTATAAACAAATACACCAGAGAATCGGGTGTAAGGGAGATTGAAAGAAATATAGCCAAAGCATGCCGTAAAGTTGCCGTTGAAATTGTAAAAAATCCTCATATTCATATTGTTTTGACCTCGGAAAATATTACAGATTATCTGGGAGTATATAAATATGCCAGACAGGAAACCGAAAAAGAGCCTCAAATAGGACTTGTTCACGGTCTTGCCTGGACAGAAGTCGGCGGAGAACTTCTTGAAATCGAAGCAAGTGTAATGCCGGGGAATGGAAAACTGAGTTTAACCGGCAGGCTTGGAGAAATAATGAAGGAATCTGCGCAAACAGCCTTTAGTTATACTCGGAGTAATTACGAAAAGCTCAAATTACCTCCAAATCTTCAGGAAAAATATGATATACATATACACGCCCCCGATGGAGCAACTTCCAAAGAAGGGCCAAGCGCCGGTATTGCTCTCACTCTTGCAATGATTAGTGCTTTTACAAAACGTCCTGTCAGATCAGACATTGCTATGACAGGAGAAATTACTCTTAGAGGCCGGATTTTGCAAATTGGAGGGCTTAAAGAAAAATGCATCGCCGCATTAAGAAGCGGAATCAATAATGTAATCATTCCCAAAGCCAATGAAAAAGAGTTGGAAGAATTTCCCGATTATTTAAAAGGAAAAATAAATTTTAAAATTGTGGAAAATTTTGATGAAGTGCTGGAATATGCACTTTCTGATACGCCAGAACCACTTTCTCACAACGGAAAAGGTGATAAAAATGCAAAAAAATTAAAAGAGTTTAAATTTTAATTCCAATCTTCCCTTAATACATAAAAGTAAGTTATAATTTGTCTACTATGGTTAATATTGAAAATGACATTATAAATACTATATCTGCCGAACAAATTTTAAAAATGGAGCAGGATGTAAATAACATAAAAAGCGATGAAGACAGGGCAAGAGTTTTATTAGAACTTGGCCTGATTGAAGCTTTTCGTCAAAATTACGACAAGTCTATAAAATATATAGAAGAAGCTCAAAAAGTTTATTTCGAGCTCAAAAATACTATTAAAATTTCTGTTTGTCTTGCAGAATTGGCTTTAATTCATTATAAAAACTGTAAAGACAGATTAATTAGAGCTTTGACACTTTTAAATGATGCCAAATATTTTATTGAAAAGCTTGACTCAGAAGAACAAAAACAAGCGGAAGCACTAATATCGCATTATTACGGTATTATTTATTTTTTCGAAAAAAGATACAGTGATGCTTTAAAATATTTTCGGTCTGCTCAAGAACTTCTTCCTAAAAATAGTCTGGAATATGCTAAAGTTCTGGATAGTCTTGCTATTTTTTACTTAAGAGCAGATAATCACCAGATTGCCATAGAATATATGAAAGAATCTCTTGCAATTAAAAGCGAAACAGGTAATAAAAGAGAGATTTCCATAACAGAATTATTATTTGGCAGATATTTATCAAGCATTGAAAGCTATGAAGAAGCTAAAATTCATCTTTCAAACGGATTGAAAACCGTAGAAAGTTTAAATGATTTTTATACGGCAGCAAGAATTCAGAGCGAAATCGGAAAAATTTATCTTGAGTTGGGTGAATATGAAAATGCTGAAGAATATTGCATTAAATCTATTGAAATTGCAAAAAAATTAAAACTTGATATAATTTTTGCTTTTTCTTCATGCATACTTGCAAATATTCAAATTCAAAAAATGAAACCTGAAAAGGCTCTCACTATTCTTGAACAAATTGAACCTGTTTTCATCAATGTATCTTCTCCAAGGGGCTATGGGTTTGCAAAACAAATTAAATCCCATGTATATATGCTTATGGATCAGACAAAAGATGCTTTAGAATGTCTTCATGAAGCAGTTGAGCTTTTTAAAGAAGCCGAAATCAACTCTGAAGTTGCAAGATGTTACTACGAACTTGGAAAAATATATAAAAAATGCTTTGATTTTCCTATGGCTTCTTCAAGTCTTATGGAAGCAATGAATCTCGCAAAAGCAAATAAACTATACGTATTAAGCAAAAAAATTGAAGATCTTCTGTTTGAAGTTGACGAGCAGGAATGGAAAAATGTAATAAATAAAACAGCCAAAAAAGAAGACTTATTTTCTGACGGCAAATCGTTTCTTGATACTCTTGCATTAATCGGTGATATGACACGAACCGGCAACGGAAATGGAGATCCTTTCCTTGCCTTGTTAAAAATAGGACGCTCTATTGCTGCTGAAACTGATATTGACAAGCTTCTTGCAGTTATTACCGAAGAAACTCAAAGAGCACTCTCTGCTGACAGATGCACTTTATTTATACTTGACAGGGATACAAATGAATTATGGTCAAAAGTAGCTATTGGTATGGGCAAACAAGAAATAAGATTTCCCGCGGACAAAGGGCTTTCCGGTCATGTTGCTATGACGGGAGAAACAATTAACATTAAAGATGCTTATAATGACCATAGATTTAATAAAGAAATTGATAAAAAAACAGGCTATAAGACAAAAACAATACTTTGTATGCCTATGAGAAACCTTAATCATGAGATTGTAGGCGTATTTCAAGTATTAAATAAATTCGGAAACGAATATTTTTCAACAGAAGACGAAGATTTGCTTATTGCAATAGGTTCAAGTACGGGAATTGCGCTTGAAAACGCACGTCTTTTTAAAAAACAGCAATCTATGTACGAAAACCAAAAAAAATCTTTTGACAGTTTTATTAATACATTAGCTTTATCAATTGATGCCAGAGACAAAATAACATCAGGACATTCAAAAAGAGTAACCGCTTACAGCGTTGCGATTGCAGAACAGATGAATTTTCCTGAAGAACAACTTGAGATTATTGAATATGCGGCTTTGCTTCATGACTTTGGCAAAATTGGCATTAGAGACAGCGTTCTTTGCAAAGAAGGCAAACTTACGGATGAAGAATATGAACATATTCAAGAACATGCAAAACTCACTTATGATATTTTAAAAAGTATGTATTTCGAAGATAAATTAAAAGACGTTCCTGAAATAGCATCTTCTCACCATGAAAAATACGATGGAACAGGGTATTTCAGGAAATTATCAGGGGATAATATTCCTCTTGGAGGAAGAATACTTGCTGTTTCCGATGTTTTTGATGCTGTAACTTCGAAACGTCATTATCGTGATCGCATGCCATTTAATAATGTTTTAAATATTCTAAGAAAAGACTCCGGCTCTCATTTTGATGATAAAGTAATAAATGTATTTTTTAATTTAAAATTGGATAAAATATCCGGTATACTTTTTTCGAGAGAAGATTATTCTAACATTGAGGAGCATCTTAAAATTTTTACAAATTATTCTCTTGACGGATTCCATCAAATTCTTTTAAAAGATGATGAACA
The DNA here is from genome assembly GCA_037147175.1 of bacterium. Taxonomy (NCBI): domain Bacteria; species bacterium. The sequence goes on along the minus strand of JBAWVS010000046.1, from coordinate 11,041 downwards.
AAGAACAAATCAAGAAAATATAATTTTTAAGACTTTCAATCAGTTTTATAATCAAAAGTAAATTTAAATTTTTAAATGATTTTTTGTCAATTGAGGAAAATTTATGGGCAGCGGTATAAAAAAAACCAATTTTTTAACACCCCATTATTTTATTATTTTACCTGTTTTTATAATTACTTGCTTCAATAGTCCGGCATTGGCGGTAAATTCGGAAATCATCTATGATAACTGTTCTATAAGCAAGGTTTCAGGAATAAAAACCGGCTATATTTGCTCTGTTCAAAGAAAAAAGATAGAAGCAGGCAAAAAATATATAGTCACCGACAGGCATTTTGAACAAAAAATCAAGCGTTTAAGCAATACTGTTAAAATAATTCAGGATACAAACTATGTTGAAGAAGAATCAGGCAGACCGATTTCTTTTTTAATGAATTCAGAAAGTTCAGGAGAAAAAACAAAAATATCGGGAAAATTTAATTCTGATTCTGAAATATCTGCTGATTTTGATGTAAACGGTGTTAAATCTTCTAAAAACATTAATTATAAAGAAAAAATTCTTTTTCCTTACGCTATAGATAATCTTTACAAGTCTTCGGACAAAAAAATTATTGATTATTCAACGATTGAACCTGCTATTGATCTTCGAATCATAAAAATAAAAACCGAAAATCAAGGACAGGAAAATCTTAATGCAGATGGCTTAAATCATAACTATAATAAATATAAAATTTCGACGAATATTTTCCCCGGGATTACAAGTTATGAGTGGAGAGACAAAAACGGGCAAGTTGTCAAAGAAGCCATACCTTTGCTTAATATGGAACAAATTCTTTCCAATAAAAATGCTATTGCAGATATTTCCGGAGATTATGATATATTTTCCAGAGGCTTAATTTATGTAAATAAAGCAATAACCGATCCAAATTCTTTAGATCAGCTAAATTATAAAATAAAAATTACTTCTGATGTCAACCCGAATAGTCTTTTTCTACAGGATGAAAGGCAAAAAATTATCCAATTAACCAATAGCGTAATTTATTTAAAAACTAACAGCGTAAAACCGGAAATTGCAAATTATCCTTACCCCTTCGAAGCTAAGGGACTTGAGGAATATTTAAAGTCAGGACCTTTTATTATCACTGACAGCGACAAAATTTCCGGTATAGCTAAAAGCCTTGTTGCAGGGGAAACGGATGCTTATGTAATTTCTAAAAAAATGGAAGCATGGGTATACAACAATATAACCAACAAAAATTATTCACTTGATTTTGCAAATGCAGAGCAGGTTCTTGAAACGAAAAGCGGTGATTGCACAGAACATGCTGTTTTGCTGGCCTCACTGCTAAGAGCGGCAGGAATTCCTTCAAAAATAATTGTGGGATTAATTTATACTGATATTACAGAGAAGCAAACCCCCTCCTCAGACTCACAAGCAGCCTTCGGGTATCATATGTGGACAAAGGCTTATATCGGAAGTAAATGGATAAATCTGGATGCTGTTTTACCCCGCAAAAATTTTGTTCCTACCCATATAGCAATGGCGGAAACATCGCTTAATAACCTTTCTGACAGGACTGATTTATTAATTAATGTTTTAAAAAGCTTTTCAAACATTAAAATAGAGATTCTAAACTCTGATAAACCTGTAATTTCTAAACAGGATAAAGGCATTTTAAAGATAAATTTAGGTAATACGGCTAACAGCGATTTTTTAACAATAAAAACTGTTAATAATAAGTTAATTACCGATACATCAGATAATTCAAGCATAAAAAACATTTCTTTAAGCGACTATGACGAAAAAGATTATGTAAAAAGTGCTTTCTACAACTTTATAAAAGGTGATGTTAAAAAATCTTTGGACGATTTCAGCACTTATTACAGTTCTATTTCCGAAAATGATGATTATTCTTATATGAAGCTCGGATTAAAATTATCCGGTCTCGGTTTTTTCAATCTTGCTTCTAAATCTTTTGATAATGTAAAAGATTTAGATATATGGAAATCACAAATTGATAACACTAAAAACATTTATTTTCCTAAGAAAAAACTTAACCCTGAAGATGAATTACTTATCAGTGATGCTTTAAGCAAAATCAAATTTCAGAATCTTCCCGAATTAGGAATTAACTTAATCAATAAAAATAAATTTCAAAATGATGATTATACGCATTATTTACTTGCAAAAGCTTATCTTGCAGAAAACAAAACTGACTTTGCCCAAAATGAGCTTAAAAAAGCTGTAAAACTTAATTCTGAAAGTGTAACTTACTCAATGGAACAAGCAAAACTTTATATTCAAAAAAACAACTATAACTTAGCCGAAAAAGAGTTAAATCTTGTTAAAGAACTGGCAGAAAAACAACAAATTAATGACACTTATTTCTGGGAAGATTTCAACGAACAAAATTACTGGCTATTATTTAAATCCGAGAGAAAAAACCCCTTAAAAAGCAAATATTATAAAGCTAAATACTATGAAACAAAAAATGAATATAATATCGCACTGGAGATTTTGAATAATATTATTATCGGAAACAATGACAAAAATCTAATCTATGAAACCATTGGAAATATTTACCTTAAGATGAATAAGCTTGATAAAGCAAAACAAAATTTCCAAAAAGCTCTTGCTCTCGATGAAAAAAACATCACTGCTCTTAAAGGTTTAGGCAAAATATATTTTTCCGAAGGAAATAATAACTCTGCTCTCGAAAAATATAAAAAAGCTCTTGAAATTGATCCTGCTAATAATAAATTAAAACTTAATATTGCTGAAATTTATGAAGTTGCAGGGCAGGAAGATGAGTCTAATAAATGCTATAAAGACATAATAAAAGACGCTTATTTAGATCAGGAAGCCAATTATAATATTGGAATGATGTATTTACGTTCAGGAGATATTGATGAAGCCGAAAAATCTCTCAAAAAAGCTCTTTCTTCTAACCCTTTACATTCTTTAATCTGGATTGATATTGCAGGGATTGAAATTACAAGAGGCAATTATTCTATTGCAGAAAATTATTTAAAACCGGTTAGTTATATGGATGAAAAAAATTCTTCTTATTATTACTATTCCGGTTTAATTAACAAAGCACAGGGGAATTTAGACGCGGCTAAAGAAAATTTTGACAGGGCGATAGAATTAGAGCCTGATTTTGATGATGCAAATCAGGCTCTAAAAAGATTATAAAAAAATTTTAATACGAAAGATCTTCTGTAAAGGTCGGTTCATCTTCGAGTTCAGCAAAACTGCTGTCATATTCGGGATCAAAATCATCGGGCAAACATTCATCCGAAGGCCATACGGTATTTTTATTATATGCAGTGTGCATAAGATTTTCGCAAAGACTTAAATCAGAACCGGTTAAGTCAGCCCCGCATATATTTGCTCCGTTAAACTCGGCAGCTGTAAAATCACAATTTATTAATGATGCGTTGCTAAATATTGACCCTTCAAGAACTGTATCAGAGAAACCGCAATCAGTAATTGTTGCATGAGAAAAAATAACCGTACTAAGATCACTTCCGCTAAAATTTACTTCATTTAATTCTGTTTCGCTTAAGTCTGAGCCTGATAAATCAGTTTTATCAAGATTTACTGAATTTATAGCAGATTCTTTCAGGTCCAGTTCTGTTAAATCAAGCAGTTCATCACCATAAAAGCGGCTTTCATTAAATTTTTCAAACAAACCTGCTCTTAAAAGTTTTAAAAGTTCTTCTTTGTTTGTTATGTTTCCCATAAAAAGTTCCTCGTTTGAAATGATTACAACTTTAAGAATTAATAATAAGTTAAATCTATATAATTTTTAACTGCATGGCTAAAAGAACTGCCTGCGTTCGGTTAGATACATTTAATTTTTTAAAAATATTGTTCAAATGCGTTTTCACGGTAACTTCTCTTACAAAAAGCTTTTCGGCGATTTCCTGATTGTTTGATCCCTGTGCCACAAGTGATAAAACCTCTGTTTCTCTTGCTGTAAGAGTATCTATAGGCTCATCTGAAGCAAAGGATAAACTGGAAGGAGTAGTTTGACAATTTTCTTGTTTCCATTTTGATCTTCTCAGGAGTGCTTCAATTCGGGCAAGAAGATTTGGAAGTGTAAAAGGTTTAACTATATAATCATCTGCACCGAATTTTAAACCTGATATTTGCTGCTGCTCTTTATCAAGGGCTGTCAGCATTATTATAGGAATTGATTTTTTGTTATTATCTTCTCTTATGGCTTTTAAAGTTGCCCATCCATCCATATTCGGCATCATTACATCAAGAAGTATTAAATCAAAAGGAATATGATCAAAGTCTTCCGAATCGCCGCCATCGCGCCGCTGTTTTGTTTTATCATTTCCTTTTTGTTTTTGATTTTCATGATTCCCGAGAATTTTTAATGCCTGAATACCGTCTGTTGCAACTTTTATGTCATAACCATAAGTAGGAAGGACATCTTTTAAATATTTCGGATTGTCATCAACAAGAAGTATTTTAGCAATAGAGGACATTTGATTTTAATTCCATATTTTTTTAATTACCTGTTTCAATAAACCTAAAAAATTTTAAGTCAGGCATAGAGAATACAATAATTTCATTATAACAATATTTTTTGATAATAAAAGTGCAATCCGCTAATTATCTGAAAATTTATTGCAAAAAAGTATTTATTTTTAAACAATACCGTCTTTTAAAGCTTTTATCGCAGCCTGTGTTCTGTCATCGACTGATAATTTTTGTAAAATATTACAAACATGCGCTTTTGCAGTATGAATACTTACGCCAAGTTTTTCAGAAATTTCCTGATTACTGTATCCGTCTACAATAAGTCTTAAAACATCAAGCTCTCTATCTGTAAGCTGAACTTTTTCTTTGTTTTCATCAAATTCTTCAAATGATTTTGATATTTTATTTTTTACAATGGTTTTTAGTATTGTATGTGCGACAGCTGGATCAAACCATGCAGCTCCTTCATTAATATCTTCGATAACATGGATTAATTTATCAGGCTCAATATCTTTCATGCAATAAGCATTTGCCCCTGCAGAAAGCACCTCCCAAACTTCGTCTTCATTTTTGTGAGAAGTCAATACTAAAACTTTTATCTTATCGTCAAAACTTTTTATTTGCCTTGTTGCCTCTATGCCGTTAATTCCCGGCAAACCAAGATCCATTATAACAAGATCAGGCTTAAACTCTATTACAGCCTCAATGCATCTTTCCCCGTTTTCAGCTTCATAAACTTCGCCAAAACTATCATGTGCTTCAAGCGCTGTTTTGAGACCAAACCTTGTTAAAGCGTGGTCTTCTACAATAAGAACATTTATTTTATCGATTTTAATCACAAAATCTACCTTTGCCTTTTATATATTTTATTCATTATATAAAAATCTTTTTTAAAAGGACAGTAAATTTTTAAATTTTTTTTTAATTTACTGTCACTTTTTTTTTTCAGGTGTTTTATGTAGATAAGTGAGAGCCTATCTTGTTAAAAATATATAAATTTAAATATATAAGTTTTAAAGGCTCGTTTAGGGACTGCGGTCAAAATCACAAACGGCTTGTTTGACAAGGCGGTTTTGATTTTAACAAGACAGCTTCTGAGAAAGTTAATAGTGTGTGCATGAGGTTTAATTTAAATGATCAAATTGTCAAATGTCCTGAATCTACCGGCAAAACAGGATTATAATATTAAGAATAAACAAGAAAAAAATAATCTTACAGAAGTCTCTGAAAACCCTACCAACATAAAATTAATTTCTCCGAGTAGCGAAAATTTAAAAGCAAATTATCTTTCTTTCGGGGCAACTAAAAAAGATGCAGCTAACAAAAAAGAAGAACTTCCGCCTTTTTTAACAGACATGCTTTCCGAGAAAGACCTTTCAATTGCATTAAAATTAAAACCATATGAAAAAACCGCTGAATTAATAGCCCAAAATTGTTTTAGCGGCGATAATACAATGCTGGCATTTGAAGAAGGTGCCATGCCGGATGTAGCAACAAATAGTTTTGCGAGCATGCTCGCTCAGGGCAAATTTAAAAATTTGGGAATGACAAAAGAAAATACAGCAGTTTATTTTATTGATACCGAACTTGCATCAGCAAATTTTGGTGAAAATTTTAGTAAGCGAATTAATGAAAAAATGGCTCAAAAAGGTGAAGCGGCAGATTTTAACAGTATTATGGAAGAAGAAAGACAAAAACCTGATCCTGATATTCAAAAAGCTCAAAATTTGTGGATTAAAAAAACTGAAGAAGGCAAAAACGTCATATTAATTCTTTCTGATCCGACTAAAATATCTCTTATGTTTAATTCGCCTAAAATAAAAACTGTATCTTTTGCACCGTTACAGACTGAGAAATCTTCTGAAAATCCATTAGCCGATCTTCTTGACATAGAATCTTCTGACTCAGGCAAAAAACAAATATTTTCCAAAGAAATAGAAAAAATACTGGAAGAGGATACTTCGGCAAGAATAATTCAACTGCCTTCTATAGGCGCTCCGGAAACTAAAAGTTTTTTGAAAGCAAATAAAGATATTTTAATTTATCCTTTTCTGCCTGACAATGTAGATATTTCTGATAAAACAATAGATAAGGCTGTGGACGCGACAAAAAAGATTGATGGCGCTAATCCCGGCAAAGCTCTGGAGTTTCTTTTAGATGCAATTCCTGCTGCGCTTTTGAAAAAACGTTTAAACAAAAATTCGACTTATTCTGTCATTACTCCTAAAAATTTAGATAAAGCTGTTACGGCATATCCTGAATTGTTAGAAGAGCCTGATGATTCAAATCCTTTTAACCTTATTCTTGATACAAAAACAAAATTAAAAGACGTTGGCGGCATAGCCCCGCTGGAAAGTCTTATAAAAGAATCTATAACTAATAAAATAAGTTCCAAAAAATCAAAAAAATCACAGGATGCGCCGCCAAGCAGTGTTTTGATATCAGGAGACACAGGCTCAGGAAAAACTCTTCTTGCAAAAGCTATTGCGGGAGAAACAAATTCCCCGCTTATGGAAGTATCTACTTTAAAGCTTTTGGCAAAGAAAGTTCCGCCAAAAGAAATTTTTGATGCCGTAAAATCAGCGGCAAGAGATAGTGATAATAAAACAGCCTTCTTATATATTGATGATTTTGATGTTTTATCTCCTGATCCCATGGGAAAAAGCGGCTTAGATGTTTACCGCAAAGAAGTTTTTGAAGAAATAAAGAAAATTGATAATAAAAACAGTGATATAAATGTTGTTGTTTTAGCTTCAAGTAATAATCCTGAATTCATGCAGGAGGCGTTTAACAAAACCGGTTTGTTTAACACAAAAATTCAAACCCCTGACAATGCTCAAAGCTTGAATGCAAGGATTTCTACAATAACTTTGCTTACAAAAGATTTGAAATTTGAAAATAAAGAAAGTAAAGAAAAAATCATTAAAGAAACGGCAAAAGTTACTAACGGAGCAAGCGGAGCAGAGTTAAAAACGATCATTGACAAGGCAAACGCAATTGCAAACAAAAGACATGATAATAAAAACTTAACTATTAATGATGTTCTTGAGTCATTGCTTGAACTAATTGCAGGTCATCAAATAAAAACAGAACTCCCTGATTGGGATAATAAAGGAACAATCAAACATGAACTAGGACATGCAATCGTTGGGCAAACATTATTTAATATGCCGACAGAAAAATGGTTAAAACCTGATGAAGTAGACTTTATAACATTTGACCAGCGTTCATCAGGGTTCTTAGGAGCTGTCTTCTTCGGTAAGGGAGAAGGAGGAGCCAGAACCTTTGATGCATTGATTGCACAAATGGCCGTTTCTTACGGATCAATTTACACCGAAAGAATGATGTTTAATGGTAGAAGTACTTACGGACCTTCTGTTGATTTAGAAGGAGCTATTAAAACTGCGAAGATAGGAATAAACCATTACGGCTTAGGTCCTTCTACAGGTTTTATCACAGACCCCAAAATGATGCTTAAAGAAAACAAACAGGATGTTTCCTTGATGATAAAAACGTCTTCAAAAGTTGCTGAAATGATTGTTGATTTCCATAAAGACTTTATCAATGAATATGGAGATAAATGTTTCAGTAAACTCGGCAAAGGTGGAAATACCCTGTCTGCAGAGGTCTTCAAAACAGAACTTGACTCATGGCTTGATAAAGAGGACAGAAGAAGTAAATTAAAACTTCTGGAAGCTAAAATAGAAGTCTTGACAGATACAGCGAGAACAAAAGGCGAATTTATCGAAAAAGATAATCAATTAAATCTAATGGCTGTTGCCAGATTGCAGGAAGCAAAGGGGCAAATAGTAAAAAAACAGCAATCAAAAGCCTAAAAAACAGTCTTTTGACAATTAACTTGAATTGAATCTGTCATTGCGTGGAAGCCCGAAGAGCATATCAAAGCAATCTATAAAAATAAAATAGATTGCTTTGATATGCTCGCAATGACGATTTTCACAATTTAGTTATTCGAGTTAACCAGCAATTTAAGTTTAGTATAAAGTGGTCTTAAAAAAAGATGGAAGGTTTTAAAACCTTCCATCTTTTTCTTTAGCTTTGCAAATTAATTTTGTTGAGCTCTTTTGACGTCTTTTAAACTTAAACCAATTCTTCTTTCCTGAGGAGAGAATCTTTTGATTAATACATCAAGTTCATCACCTACAGAAAGTACTTCGAAAGGATTGATATGGGAATCAGACATTTCAGCAACAGGAAGAAGCGCTTCAACTCCGGGATAAATATTAACAAAAGCGCCGAAAGTTGTTATTTTGTTGACGGTACCTTTGATAACCTGACCTTCCTGAAATTCTCCTTCAACAGAAACCCATGGATTTTCTTCCATTCTCTTAAGACTTAAACTTATTCTGTTTAAATCGTTATCAATGTTAAGAATTTTAACCTGAATTTTTTGACCGAAAGAAAGAATATCTGAAGGATGTTTAATTCTCTGCCAGGAAATTTCTGAAATAGGAAGAAGCCCGTCTATGCCCATAATATCAATGAACGCACCGAAATCAGCTATTCTTACTACTTCACCTTCTACAATCTGATCAACATCAAGATTTGCAATGATGTTTCCTGCTATTTTCTTTCTTTCTTCAGCAAGAGCAAGTCTTTCGCTGAGGATAAGTTTATTTTTCTTAGCATCAGATTCAAGAATTTTAACCTGTAATTCCTGATTAACAAGACTTTCATGAGGAGTACCCGTTCTTAGCTGGCTGGCAGGAATAAAGCCTCTTAATTCCTGAACTTCAACAATTACACCGCCTTTAACAAGTGAAATAACTTTTGCACTGATAGTTTCTTCATTTTGACGAAGCTCATTAAGTTTTTCCCAATTTTTAGCATAATGAACTCTTCTTAAAGAAACTGTTATCTGACCTTCTTCATTTTCTTCTTTTACGATATAAAATTCTTTTTTATCACCAACCGAAACAATCTCTTCAATATTTGCAAAAGGAACGTTTGAAAGTTCTTTTAGAGGAAGAAAAGCTTCTGTTTTGCTTCCTATATCAACAAAAATTGCTGATTTATCAACTTTTATAACTGTGCCTTTAACAACATCAGCTACTTTGAAATTATAATCAAAGGATTGGTTTAATAATCTTTCGAATTCACTGACTAATGCTTCTTGGTTTACTTCTTCAACTACTTTTGACACTGATTTGATTCTCCTATTCTCTTAATTACTTCATTTATTACATATTCCGGGGTGGAAGCTCCTGCCGTAACCCCAATTTTTTGTGCTTTATCAATAGCACTTTTATAATTTTCAAGCTCCGCGCTTGTTTCTATAAGGATGGTTTTATTAATAGGTTTAATAATTTCTGCAAGGTGAGTGGTATTGGCGCTGGATTTGCTGCCGACTACCACCATAAGTTCAACCTCTTTTGCAAGGATTTTTGCAGATTGCTGCCGCTTAAAAGTTGCTAAACATATTGTGTTATAAACTTTTAATTCTTTAGAATATTCTACGATAACTGGCAGAATCTCTTTAAAATTTTCTATAAGCTGTGTTGTCTGGATAACAACGCCTATTTTTCCGGTTTTTTTGATTTCCGGTAAAAAATTTTCTGCTTCTTGTTTTGAAGAAATAATTATGGCCGGTTCATTAGAGCATAAATCAGAGTGAGCTTTAATCGCCACAACTTCAGGGTGATCAGCCTTGCCTATTATAATAACTCTGTAACCGTCTTTTGCGAGATCTTTTGCCTTATCCTGAACCCTTTTTACGTCAGGGCATGTCGCATCAACAATTTTGCAACCTTTCGACTCAATAGCCTGAATCATCTGGGGTGTAACGCCATGAGTTCTTATAATACAAATTCCGTCAATTTTCTCGGGTATTTCTTCTATGGTTTGAATACCGAGACTGTTAAGCTCTTCAATTACCTGATCATTATGGATTAACTGTCCTAGAATATATACCGGAACATCGAGATTATCTTTTTTTATTTTTATTGATAAATCTACCGCTCTTTGAACGCCATAACAAAAGCCTGCATGCTGAGCCTGTTTTATATCTTTTAATTGCGAAGCAGGAATACTGCTTTGCGAATTCGTTTTTGTAGAAATCAGTTTAAGTTCACTTCCAATCCGAGAGATTTAAAGCAATAGGTTAAAAACAACCGTTTCGCCTTAGTAATAGTTTTATATCATGTAATAGATTAAATTCAAGCTTTAATAAATTCTAAAAAAATAGCAATTTTATAATGAATTTTGTTTTTATATAAATAGGGAATGTATTTAATTTTTTCACAAACGGGAGAGGGTATTATGAGTAATGGTCAAGTTTCATTTGTTGAGACAAAGGGCTTAAAAATACAGGAAAGAATAAAAATTATTTCAAATCAGACAAATGTTTCATTTTTTGCAGAAAATACGGAAACACCGAAATTGAATTTGCTTAGTTCTATTATCAAATTAGATAATGATTCAATGCTGCACAAAAATAAAAGTGGCAGCATATTTTCAAATTCGGAATTAAAAACTAGTGCATTGTTAATTTAATTTATTAGGATAAAGTTTTTTTAACTTAATTCT
>JBAWVS010000045.1 GCA_037147175.1 bacterium | reverse complement strand
TTTTTGACAAAATTTCTTTTAACCATTTTGTTAAAAGAATCAAAGTCGGAATTTCGGAGTTAAAAGTTTTAATATATTCTGAAAAAGCTTTAATAATCATTAATTAACCTCTAAAAATAAAAGGATGGTTTTTTAATCCACCCCTTTGTTTTTATTTTAAAACTTTATTTGTGCCTAAGAATAGGAATATTTGCCACCAGTGCAATAGTATTTGACTCTGCTTCGAGACAAAGATCAAGAGCTTCCCTGTCAATCTCTACATAACGAGAAATAACTTCTACAAGCTCATCTCTCATCTGCTGCATTTGAGCCGGAGAAAGTTGGCTTCTGTCATGCATAAGAACTAATTTAAGTCTGTTGCAGGCTTCGTCTTTGCTGTTAAAAGAAGTATTATTGGCTTCTACTTTTGTATCAGTGGATAATATTTTGTTACAAGTGGTAACTATTTCACTGATCATATCATTGATTTTATCGGTTAATTTTTTATCAAGTAATTTCATTTATTGTTCTCCTATGAATTCGCTGTTGCTAAGAAGAAATTCTTCACTCTGTCCATAAAAGTGGGAGGTGGCGTTTCGAAATCAGGAATTTCTATTTCTTCACCCATAATTCTTTTTGCAATGTTCATATACGCTGTACCGGCTTTAGTGTTTTCCATGTTGACAATAGGTTCGCCTCTGTTTGTGCTTATAATAATGTTTTCATCTTCAGGAATAACTCCAAGAAGCTTCACTGAAAGAATATCAGTTACATCATTAACACCCAACATATCGTTTGATTGAATCATTTTGGGTCTTACTCTGTTAAGAACCAGTTTGTAGTTTAAAATATCTTCTTTTGATTCGAGAAGTCCTATAATTCTGTCAGCATCTCTAACCGCTGACATTTCAGGAGTTGTAATAATTATAGCTTCATTAGCACCGGCTATTGCATTTTGGAAGCCCTGTTCTATTCCCGCAGGACAGTCAACCATAACAAAATCAAATTCTTCTTTCAATTGATTGCAAATTTGAACCATTTGCTCGGGACTTGCGGCCGATTTATCTCTTGTTTGAGCAGCAGCAAGTAGTGCAAGGTTTGGATTTTTCTTATCTTTTACAAGCGCCTGTTGAAGTTTACATTTTTCTTCTATTACATCAATAAGTGTGTAAACTATTCTGTTTTCCAGACCCATTAAAAGGTCAAGGTTTCTTAATCCGATATCAGTATCAATCATAACAACTTTAGCGCCATTTTTGGCTAAAGCAGTACCTATATTTGCGGTTGATGTGGTTTTACCGACCCCACCCTTCCCTGATGTTACTACGATGACTCTTCCGCTCATGTTTTAAAGGTCTCCTATTGTTGTTAACCACCTATAAATTTGTCTAACCAGATTAGTAATCTGTATAAATAACAATTTCTCCGTTATTAATTTTTGCTTCTTCCGGAGTAAATTGATTGTGTTTATCAGTTTTTTCTAATTCAACAGCATCAGGCTTTCTTGCAAGTAAAGCTGCTATTCTGAGTTGAATAGCGTTAATTCTGAAAGCTCTTATTTTAGCATTAATATCGCCCTTTGATCCGGCATGGGCGATCCCGCCCAAAACTCCCCATATCGTAATGTCGCCTGTTGCTACAATCTCAGAACCTGCTTTGCAATCGCCTATAATAACAATGTTTCCCTCGTGTTCAATCTTTTGACCGGATCTTAAGGTTTGTTTTATGTATAAAGTATTTTCTTTTACAATTTCCTGACTTTCAGAAAGTACGTTGTTCATTGCCGTAACGAGTTTGTCTTCGTCTTTTTGTTCTACTGTTGTTGGTTCAGAGGAAACATTTTGTTTTTTTGTTTCAATTTTTTCGCCTGAAACAGTTAGACCGGCTTCTACAGCGGCTATTTTTGTTTCAATTGAACTTGAAAAAATCATTTTTATATTCATTTCATAACCTTTTAAGACTGCATGCAGGCTTAAAAGCATGTTTTGAGTAAGAGATAAATCTCCAAAATTTATTTTTACATTTTTACCACGAAGGTTGGTTTGTTCAATAATATTGGTAAGTTCAAACAATATATTTTCAAAAGAACCTGTAGAACTTAGGTCAATTAAAATTTCTTCTGCTAATAATGAAGCTGACACAGATTGCTTTGTCAATAAAACCTCATTCATTCGTTTCTCTTACCTCTTAGCTTGTAATAATTAATTTATAACAAGTATATGAAAAGATTCATAGTCTTTATTTAGTTTTATGACAAGGTTTTTAACAAATTCCATGTGCTTTTAAATAAAACCATTTTCACTTTAACGATACTTGTTGTATATTTATTAAAACAATTTTCATTCAAGATAAAAATTTATTCAATGATTTGTTGAGTTAAAAATGGGAGAAAACTCATGAGGCTTATATTCATTGGTTTACTGACTTTACTATTTGTAACGTTAATGCCTGTTTTTGCAGAAGACAGTGTAAAACTCGAAATAATTTACCCGAAAAACTGTGCGGTAATAAATGCCACTTCAACCTTTATCGTAGGGAATACCGAACCTGGTGCAGACCTTGTAATCAACAACCAAAGTGTAAAACTTTCACCAAACGGTGGTTTTGTGCAAATGGTCGGCTTAAATAAAGGTGTTAACAATATAAACATAAAATCTTCCAAAGAGCATGCCGTAAATGAAATAACTTACACGATAAATGTTCCTGAAATTAAAAAAACAACTCCTTGTGTTGTTGCACCGGCTCCTATGGTTGCTGTAGCCGAAATTACAAAAGATTATGCAGTAACAAGGACATATCCTGCGCAAAACAGGCTTACGCCTCTTCCTGTGGGTACTTTGCTTAATATTACGGGGAAAATAGAAAATTCTTACAGATTCAATTATTCTGATTCTGTGAGCGGGTGGATTTCTGAAAATGATGTCCGGTTTTTGCAGGAAATAAATTCTGTTTCTGAAAATATTTTGAACATTTTAAATATTGATTCTGATAAAAACTATGTATACCTAAAATTTCCGCTTGTCCAAAAAACACCGTTTTTAATTGATCAAATCTCTGAAAATAAAATAAATTTCAAACTTTTCGGAGTTAAAGCAGGGGCTGATTTGTTTTTTTGTAATAATACAAACGCTTTTTTTGAAGAATTAAAATGGACTCAGGAATCAAACGACTATTTAAACCTTGATTTAAAAATAAATTCAAAACAATTTTGGGGTTATAAGTATTATTATGAAGGAAATACACTTGTTATAAGACTTAGAAAACCTCCGCATGTAAATCACAGACATCCACTAAAAGGAAAAATAGTTTGTATTGATGCAGGGCATGGCGGAACAGAATTAGGGGCTGTAGGTCCGACAGCGGTTCCGGAAAAATCAATTAATCTTGAAATTGCTAAAAAACTTAAGAAAATTCTTGAAAAAAAGGGTGCTAAGGTCGTCATGACAAGAGAGTCTGATAAAGATGTCGAGCTTAACGATAGGGTTGATAAAGCAAATTTAAAAAAAGCCCAGGTCGTAGTAAGTATTCATAATAATGCTCTTCCTGACGGAAAAAATCCATATGAAGAGCACGGAACAACTACTTATTATTATCATCTTCAATCTCTTGCACTGGCAAAAAGTATTCAACAAAGTCTTGTTTCGGCTACTTGTTTTAAGGATTTAGGAGTTTTGTACAGTAGTTTTGTGCTTACCAGACCGACTGAAGTGCCTTCTGTGCTTGTAGAGGTGGGTTTTATGATAAATCCTGATGAATATGATTTACTGATTACTCCGGAATTTCAGGAAAAAGCTGCTACAGGGATTTCTCAGGGGTTGGAAAAATTTTTCTTAAGCCGAATTTAACATTTTTGAAAAAATCTATTTATTTTAAAAAATTTCTGTGTTAAATATATATATAAAGTTGCCTTGGTAGCTCAGCTGGATAGAGCAACCGCCTTCTAAGCGGTAGGTCATTGGTTCAAATCCAATCCAGGGTACTCTTTATTTTTTCAATATATAACTGGATTTCGACCCTTCTGCAAGTGGTCGATTTTTTAGTTTTTTGGGCTAAAAATGCCACTTTGTTGCAATCCTGTTTCATTCTGGTTTTAAAAGCCTATTCATAAGGGTTTAAAACTTAAAAGAACTCAACTAGTCCAAATGTATTAAATTTCAGAATTTAGAGCCAATATATTTGCATTTCTTTATTGCCATGTTTATCATTGTACATGATATTTGTATATAAATTTATAATAAAGGAATTTTTCGACTATAGTGAGGTCTTGTAAAGTTAAAAATAATAATAGCAAAACAAGAAAAAAGTTTTTTTGTTTTGCAATAATCTTATTTATAGTGGCAGTTGTCTTCTGCGGTGTTTGTGAGCTAAATCAGTTTTTAAACATAATAATCAACTTAATTTTTGCAATAACAGGGACTATTATCTTATATTCTTTTGGTGTCCATTTAAATCATTTTAATTTTATTGGAAACCATGATTCCAAAGAGTTTAGTAAAGGTTTATCAATATTTTTCACTTTGATTTCATTATTTTGGGCGAGCCAAGCTAATTCTTTTCCCAATGTTATTCATAATAATATGGAAGTAATAAACGAAAATATAAAAATTAAATTATCTGATCAAGAAACTATTATTGATACAAATAAAGATGAAGAAAATGAAGAAATAAATAACGCTTTGCAGGATATGATTCTTTTATACGATAATTTGAAATTTGACAATTATGTAACTAATCAAAAAAGTGATGCATTAAAATATGTGCGAAATCGATTGACTTATTTGCAAAGCAAATCAATTGATACAAACAATGATATAAAGAAAATTAACTCTTGGTATTTTAATGTAAATAACAGAAAAGAAAATCTAAATAAAAATACAATTCAAATTAAAAACAGATTAAATAATTATAACTTTGCAAATAATAATACTTATCATCCTGAATTACCTTATCTGTCTTCTAAATTTGCATCAAGACAAAACGTAGCAACTAACTATAAGAAAATTATGTATTTAATCCAACAATTTGAAAATATTATGGATAAAGTTAATTTAAGTCCTTCTGATGTCGCTAAATTAGATAGTATTTCTTTTGAAATAAAAAATCAATTTGATGATATAGATCAAAAACTTCAACCAGTTATAACTGATGTTAGGCATATGGAAGAAATTTTAGAAAATAAAGAAATTTTTCAACGAATAGTTGAAAAGCGATTAACAATGGTAAATTATTAATCCTTATGGTTTAGAATACCAAGCCCCACGAGTTTGACCGTATTTTATAAGATAACCTTTTGAAATAATGTCAGCAAGAGATTTTTTATCAGCATTATCTATATATAATTGTACCTGATTATACCCAATTAAATAAAAAAATTACCCAATAGCATATAGAGGAGCTGTTTCGTCTGTTTTTTCTTTCCTGAACAGATTGTCAAGCACTTTTACACTTTGTTCTGCAGTTTCCGGCATGATATGACCGTAAATATCCATCGTTACCTGAATTGAAGAGTGTCCGACCTGTCTTTGAATATATTTAATAGGAATATTTTCAGTCAGAAGAAGCGAAACATAAGTATGCCGCAAGTCATGAAAACGTATTTTATCGAGCCCGGTGCGTCTTAGAGCAGGTACAAAACGCCTTTTTACCATATTATTTGCATCCATATATTCGCCGTTGGAATTAGGGAAAACAAGGTCATTCTTGCTGTGTGGGCATTGCAACCGCCAAATTTTAAGAACTTTAGCAAGTTCCTGAGACATATCAATTTTCCTGATTGAATATTTTGTTTTTGGAGAACATACCGCACCATGCGTGTAATTTTTATCAACATTTATTTTATTTGTTATCCAGTTTATTTTGTTCCACTCTAAGCCCAATAACTCGCCCTGTCTCATGCCGGTCATTAATGCAGTAAATAAAAGGGGGAAGAAATCAGGGAAATGAGTTCTGGTTGTTTCTACAAGTGCGTTTAATTCAGCAATAGAAAGGATTTTTATTTCTTCTTTATGCTCAACTTTAAGCTTTTTAACTTTTTTGACCGGATTTTTTAAAATTATTTCGTCATCTATCATTTTTTGAAAAATACTGCCCGTAAAAACCAAAAGTTTGTTAATCGTTTCTTTTGATAGTGTAGTCTTAAGTTTTTCCTGCAAGAACTTTTGAATTGTAATAGGCGTAACATCAATCAGTTTCATTTTGCCGATATAAGGCAATATATGATTTTTCAAATAGCCTTTATATCCTTCAACCGTGGATTTTTTGCAATGAATTTCCGCATGCAACTCCATATAAAGCTTTGCAGCATCATTAAAAGTCATTTCTTTATTTTGTGTAATAT
Organism: bacterium; assembly: GCA_037147175.1. Classification (NCBI taxonomy): domain Bacteria; species bacterium. Next base: position 16,179 of record JBAWVS010000045.1, on the reverse strand, counting down.
TATTGCCGGCTTGTACTTCAGAAAGAATCTTAGCCAACCTTGCTTCAGCTTCTACTTTGGTTTTAAATCCGCTTTCAAGAATCCTGTTGCCAAAAGCATCCTGACAATTTACCTGCCAGGATGTGTTCTTGCCTTTTTTGGTTTTCCATGTGCGTTTTAAAACTGTTGCCATTTTATATGCCTTAATTGCCTTACATATTAATTTTAACGTGTGTTGGTCGGTTCGTACGCCCTGTTGTTACTGAATACTAAAGGAATTTTGTTCAATAAAATCCAAAATTTCATTTTCTTTAAATCTTAATTTATTACCCATTTTGACAAACGGTATCTTTCTTTCATGAACCCAACGGTAGAGGGTAGGGACCTTCATATTCAAAATTTCCGAAGTTTGTTTAATATCTAAAAGGTTACTCATTTTTATCTCCTAAAATGATTACAAAATCTCTAATAGTAAGGGTTTTTGTCTTATTTTGTTTAATTTTTATTTTTAGCTTTTTTTATATAATTAAGGATTTTGACTACTTTATTTGTTTTGCTTAAAGCGTTTCACCTCCTCAATATCCTCTTTTGTAAGGATTTCATATTCTTTTCTGTTTTTTTTATTTAAATCTGTTAAACCTTGCACCTTAGCTTTTTTCTTTGCTTCATTCCTTTGTAGGATGCTTTTATCAGTAACTTCTTCACCGCATAGTGCTTCTTTGGCACTTTTTATAATGCAATCTTTATCATAAGAGGCAATTAGTCCGGTAATTGACTCATTAAAATATTCTTTATAAATATTAATTAAATTACTGTTAGGGGTTCTTAAATGTATTACATATATCAAGCTGCATCGTTGCGCTTGCTGCAATTATTTTTTTAGAGTACGTAAAAAGATTGTCATATATAATATTACTTTTGTAATGCAGCGTTGGAACCCCGCATGCATATTGAGGAAATCTTGCTTTTTTATCAATATCTTTTGAAAGAAGTTCTTCCTTTGTCAAATAAATTACTTTTTTGTCCTCTTCAATATATGGAAACTGTATTCTTAGTTCTATATCTTCATAAAAGCTGATATTGTTTTTTATAAATGGAATGTTATTAAGGTAAGCCCCTTTGTCTGAATGAGTTATAAAATACCTGTTTAAATGTTGGCATTCTTTGAAAATAAAGGTTCTCAGGCTCTAGGCCCGAAAGCTCTGCGCTGAAATAAATCAATAATCACATGCCTGTGCTGATAAAATCCAAGTATAACCTGACCTAAGAGCCATTTGCCGGAATAAATATTTAATTATTTTGATGCCAAATTACAGGACTAAACTTCTTTGCCAAGAAATATTATGTTTGTTTAATAAATTCATTTGGAGTAAGAAACAATGATAAATTTCTTCTTTTGACAAATTAAGTTCATAAATGTCAGGGCGAATTAATTTCAAAAAGGTTAATAAATACAACTCCAACCCATCAGTTTGACTTGTTATATCTTGGTATTCAGAATTATTTTCTATCCAATTAAGGTAGGTTTCCACCATATCATCAATAAATGCAGCAGAAAAGCTTTTTGAATTAATTCCGGGAGCTTTTTTCAATAATTGCCGGACATGGCATTTGAAAACCATTTTTTTATTCAGCCCGACACCTATACCGCCGACAACAGCAGCAAACATTTTTTTAAACATTTTTATTTAATCCTCACACAATTAATATTTATTAAGGTTATTAATACTGTTTTGCTTGTATCTTTACCCCATTTAAAAAAAACAAAACTTCTTTATTTTTTTTCATATTATTTTGATTTAAATATAAATTCTTGGCTTGCGTTAAATCCGCAATAGAACCTTTATACTGTTTTAATATCGATTTACTTAACCCTCTTTTGTAATAAGCATCAGCATTATCAGGATTTAGTTGTATAGCCTTTGTGAAATCGGCTATTCCTCCCGTATAATCTTTTAATTTAATTTTACTTGCACCCCTAATATAATAAGTATCAGTATCATTAGGATTTAGTTGTATAGCCTTTGTACAGTCGGCAATTGTTCCCGCATTGTCGCCTAAGAAGCTTTTACTTAGCCCTCTTAATCGGTAAGTAAGTGCATCATTTGGCTTTAGCTGTATGGCTTTTGTGCAATCAGCAATAGCGCCTTTATGATCTTTTAGTTTTTCTTTGCTTAATCCTCTTGAGCGATAGGCAATAAAATTATCAGGCTTTAGTTGTATAGCCTTTGTGTAATCCATTATGGCTTCCAGGTCCTTGCCTAATAGTCCTTTACTGCTTCCTCTGAGATAATAAGCATCAGAATCATTGGAATTCAACTGTATAGACTTTGTGTAGTCGGCAATCGCACCTATACGGTCTTTTAGTTCAGTTTTGCATAATCCTCTAAATCTATAAGCATTAGCCTGATTGGGATTTAGCTGAATAGCTTTTGTAAAATCTGCAATTGCTTCTGTGTACTTACCTGATGAGCCTTCGTTGAATCCTCTATTATAATAATCAGAAGAAGTCATGTCTTTAGCAAAGCCGGGCAAAGTTAAACTCATACAAATTAGGAATAAAAAAAGAAATTTTTTCATAATATATCTCCGAATTGTTTGTAATTATTTAATATTTAAGGTTATTAATACTGTCATTTATGTTCTTCAAGTTATTATTAAGTTGCTGTGCCTGAAGGCTGCTTTCCATATTGTTTAAACTTTGTATAAACATTTGCCTTTGAGCTATTTCGCTCATTTCTTTTTTCATTTCTTCCCGGTTCTGCCGGGTTTCTTCTCTTTCCATTACTTTCAAATAGCATAAGGATTGATTGCTCGGGTCAGATTTGCATATTTCTTTTTCTTTTTCAAAAGCAATTCGTTTTAAAGCCCAATAATTATTGGTTATTTGCTCATTTTGCTTTACCAGAAGGACATAAGCCTTATGGTAATTATCCGCATACTTTGGAAATCCAATGATTGAACAAAACAAAAATATATTTTTCCAGGTATCCCAATGGTAGGAATAATCATTATTGTCATATTTAGCATTAGCGTACTGAGTAGGGCAATAATCGCTCCATTCAGGAGGTCTGACTTCTGCAAAACCTGTTGAGCTGGGTAATAAAAATAAAGTTAAAAGAAATAATATTATAAATTTTTTCATGAGGTATCTCCGAATTAATTGTAAATAATTTTACATAATCACAATAGTTTTAATTACTAAAAACCCTTTAATAACTTTACTTTTGCATATTAATACCAAGTATCAATTGGTAGATAAAAAAAGGGTAACATAAATAATAAAGAAATGAGTAAACGTTTTTTAAAGAAATTGGGCACAAATATAAAATATTTGAGAAGAGAAAAAGGTCTCTCTCAAGAGCAGTTGGCTGAAAAAATAAACAAAAGCCGCAACTATATAGGAATGATTGAAAGAGCAGAAGCAAATGCCCCCGTGCTAACCTTATATTCCATTTCAAAAGCTCTTGAAGTTAAGCCAAAAGACCTATTTGACTTTGATTAGTCCTTTAATTCCTCAGGCTCGACCATTCCGAGTTTCATTTTAATTTTTATAATATCTTTTCTATTTTTCTTGATTTCATTGATTAAATCGTCAATAGAAATCTTTAAATCATTGCCTATTGCATCAATCATATCGGACATTATTTTTGCTCCTTTGCGTTATATATGCTTATTATCTAGCTATACATAATAAAATAACGCAAGGGGGAGGTTTTAAGAGCCTTTTAGTCTTGGGGGTCTTAGTGAAATTTAGTATTATTTATGAAAAGACTATTTTTTCCAGTTTTTCTTTTCGCTTTTCCCAATCGGGTATTAATTGTAATAATAAATTAAAAAAATCTGCATTATGGTTACGATATTTCAAATGACATAATTCGTGAATAATAACATAATCAATGCAATGAGAGGGCGCTTTTACAAGATCGAGGTTTAAAATTATTCTTCCGTCAGAAGTACAGCTGCCCCAGCGCTTAGTCATTTTTCTTATTTGTAATTTCGGAATACTGACTATATTATGTTTTTTTATTTTCTTATAGCAAAAATCCAGTCTCTGCTGAAATTTTATTTTAGCGTGACTTAAATACCATTCGTCTAAAAGCGTTTTCGTAAATTCAATGTCCGATCGGTTTTCTGTAAAGACTTTAAGATATCCATTTTGCAATTTAATTTGATTCTCTACGGATTTTATAAATTTAAGTCTATATTGTTTACCCAAGTATCTGTGAGATTCACCGCTAATATACTTTCTTTCCGGCATGTCAGGTTTGTAAAAAGAAAAATATCTTTTTTGCTTCATGATCCATGACGCACGATTTTTTACACGGTTAAGAACTTCTTCAATATTTTTGTTGCTTGGTGCTTTAACATTTACAGAAGAATCGGGATTAACAATAATTTGAATGGTCTTTCTTTCACATAATTCAAGCACAAACTCAATTTCGTTAGTCCCGTAACTTACAGAATGCTTTATTTTTTCTGAGATCATTTATTATTGATACCTGTTTCTCGCTACCTTCAGACAACCTTCAATAATATTGTCAATATCATCATAGCTCAAAAGGAGGTTGTAGCGTCCTTTTATGCTAAAAAGGAAGTCTTCTGTTTCGTTAAACATTATGTTTTGAATATCTTGATTGTTTACCCAGTCAACAATTTTGTTTTGTAAAATTATGTCATCAATTTTTACGGCAATATCAGCTGAAATTTCTTTCGCATTAAATGTTGCATCATTATATTTATCAAGAAGCTCTAAAGAAACGCCGTAAAAAGCTTTTGCGACTTCTCTATGTCTTAATTTTTCAGGAAGATCATCGCCTGATCTATTTCTGACATTATTCATGATATTTTGAACAACGTCATAATATTCTCTTTCTGATAATTTTCTTTCAAACTCATTTTTTGCTTGCATTATTTTCTGTTTAAAGGCTTCTATTGCATCTTTTAACATTTCAGAAAACTTTCTGTAAAACACAGGGTCTTCGTCCCACTTTTCAGTAATAGTTTTACTTGTTCTATGTGCAATAGTATCCGCTTTAGATGCTAAGCTGCCTATTTTCTCGACTTCGGCATCAAATTTTTCTGTATCGAAAATATTAACAGGCTCGGTAATTTGAATTATTTCATCAGAAGTAATATATGTATCGATAAGCTTTTGAACTTTCTTCTCATAATCTTTATAATCAATAGTTTCGGCATAACGTTTTTTAACTGACACTCTTAATCTTAAAAAGAATCTTGCATCATTTTTATACATTTTAATTGTTTCATCAGGTGTTTCGTTGACAAATTTAAAAGTCGACATGGCAATTTCAAGAGTTTTTACATATTCGCAAAGTCTTTCAAAAAAGTTCTTTCTTATTTCTTCATTGCCCAAAAGAAGTTCGTATTCTTCTTCATCACGTTTATTTCTGATTGTTTTAAATATATCCCAAAGATCAGAGTGTTTTTGAGAAAGCGTATTGACTTCATCCATTACATTTCTGATAGAATTTTTAACGTCTTCTTCGTCAAAAGCTTCTAATGAGCTATAAGCCGTTAAAGCCGTGTCAAGTTCACCTAATAACCCGTAATAATCGACAATATAACCGAAGTCCTTGCCTTCGCAAAGCCTGTTAACTCTTGCAATTGCCTGCAATAAGGTGTGTTCTCTTAATGAACGAGCTATATATAAAACTGTGTTTTTAGGTTCATCGAATCCGGTTAATAATTTATCAACTACAATAATAATTTCAGGTGTTTCGCCGTGCTTAAATGAGTTTATTACTTGTTTAGTGTAATTTTCATCGCTGCCGTACTTTTCAATCATTTTTTTCCAGAAGACCTGTACTAAATCTTCTGTTTCTTCCTGCACGTCTTCGTGACCTTCTCTTGTATCAGGGGGCGAAATCAAAACTTCTGTTGAAACAAGTCCGAATTCATCCATATATTTTTTGTATTTTATTGCAGCCAGTTTTGAAGATGCCGTTAGTTGCCCTTTAAAACCTGTACCCTGCCAAGTTGTTTTATAATGTTCGCTAATATCATAAGCAATACGGTAAATCTTTTGATCAGCTTCGTTTAAATGATCAGCAGAACTGTATTTTCTTTTTAAGTCTTCTTTTTGTTTATCCGTAAGGTATTTTGTTACGATTTCAAACCAATTATCAATTGCCTTATGATTAACTTCCTGCAAAGCGTGTCTTCCCTCGTACAGAAGGGGGACAACGGTAGCATCTGCAACAGCATCATCAATTTTGTAAGGCTTGCCTATTATGCCGCCGAATTTTTCGGTTGTATTTTTGTCTTTCTTTTTTATCGGGGTTCCGGTAAAACCTATGTAACAGCCTTTCGGAAAGACTTTTTTCATCATGGTATTTTTTGTTTTGTATTGGCTCCGATGACTTTCATCAACAAGTACAAATATATTGCTCGATTCGTTTTTGATGTTCTTTTTATTAACGGCTGCAACAAATTTATCAATAATAACCGTTATAATACTTTCTTTTTTTTGTTCGATAAGTTCAACCAAATGGTTGCCACTTGCCGCTTGAACGGGATTTTTACCGCATTGATAGAAGGTTTTATAAATCTGATCATCAAGATCAACCCTGTCTGTAACAAGAATAATCTTAGGGTCTATGATGCTTGGTTCAAGAGAAATTGCTTTTGCTAACATTACCATTGTCAAAGACTTTCCGCTTCCCTGTGTATGCCAAATAACACCGCCTAAACGACTTCCGTCATGATCAAAGTGTTTAACTCTTTCAAGAGATTCTTTTACTGCAAAATACTGCTGATATCGGGCAACTTTTTTTTCGTTGTTGTCAAAAACTATAAATTTATATGCAAGTTCGATAAGTCTTTCAGGCTGACAAAGCGAATAAATAACCTTGTCTTGTTCCGTCACTTCTCTACCTTGCGCTTCTAATTCGTCAAAAAAACCTTTTACATATTTAAAGCGGTCTTTAAATAATTTGTCTTTTTTGTCATCTGACAGAGGTTTATTTATAAGCGTTTTAAGCTCTTCTTCAATATTTTTTTCTTCTTTCCATACAGCCCAGAACTTTGATTTTGTGCCGGTTGTTGCGTATTTTGCATTATTCTTGTCTGTTGCTATTAAAAGTTGTGTATAAGTAAAGAGCTTAGGGATTTCATCTTCTTTTTGGTTTCTGATATGTTGAGAAACTGCCTGATCAACCGGCAAAGAATTATCAGTTGTACTAAGATCAGGGCGTTTGCACTCAATAACAACAAAAGGAATACCGTTTAAAAAAAGAATCAAGTCGGGTCGTCTTGTCGAATTGCTTGCGGTTCTTGCCACTTCAAACTCTTCCGTGACATGAAAAACGTTATTATCAAAGGTTTTCCAGTCGATAAAATTAATATTAAAACTTTTAACATCGCCGTCAACATTCTGCTCAAAGCTTTTGCCGAGAGTAAGAAGGTCATAAACCTTTTCATTTGTGCGTACTAAACCATCATAAACAACATCTTTAAGAGCCTGAACAGCTCCTCTTATGCTTAAATCAGAAAAATCAGACTGCTTACCTTTAAAAGTTATTTTGTTGATTTTTTTAAGCTGATTTTCAAGAATATTCTCAAGAATGACATTTGAAGTCTTGCCTTGTCTACCCTGCAAGGCTTCTTGAGGTGTAAGATAAGTATAATTTAAGTTCTGCAAAAGCTGCAAAGCAGGTATTTGCGAAATATGATCTTCTTGTAATGACGGTATAGTCTGCATTTTATAAACCTTTAATTCTATATACTTATAGCAACATTGGGGCGATCAAGATTTTTAGATACCGTATTTTTACATACCGGACAATGAAATGACATTTTTGCTTCGTTAAATCTAATAGTTTTTTTATTATTATCCCAACAAGCCGGACAATAAGGTCCGTCTTTTACGTTATTCTCGTTTGTGTTCCAGTACTTATTGTCTTCAAAGATCATGTTAAAATCTTCTTGCTTTGATAATTTTTCTTTCAAGTTGAGATTTTCTTCTTTAAGTTCTAAGACCTGTTCTTTTAAGTCAACTATTATGCTTTTTAGTTCTATATTTTGTATTGAATCAGCAATTTCTTTGATAGCGTTCACGTTATCTAATACTGTTTTTATGTTCATTTTTATCTCCTTTCTATCCTCTTGGTGGAAAATTATCATTACCATAACTGTTTTTATCACGAATTTGATTATTATCTTTTCTGTGGATTGATAATTCTTGTTGTTTATTTTGAGCTATTTGCTTTGCTCTTTCAATTGCATCTGCCTGAGTCGGAGCAGTAAAAGATTTTCTTTCTCCGCCGTCTTGCTTGCCGTACCATTCTTTGTTTTGTTTGTTATACATAACGTGAATTTGTTTAGGTTTTTTGTCTGTCATGATAAAACTCCTTAAATTTTAACTCGTATCTGCCCTGTAAGTAATTTCTGCATCAAGCCTTTTTTCTGCTCTTTAAGTGCATCAAGCTGTTTGTTTAAAAGTTCTGTTTCTTTATCGCAAGAATTCAAAACTGCTGCAATTTTTTGTTGTTCTTCAAGAGAAGGTATATATAATTTACTCGCCATAAACCCTTTATAATTCAGATTTCTTCTAACTATACTAGCTCCTTGAACTGATGAATCAACTAAAATTTTTAACATCAGATGACTTCTAACAAAAAATTTCAAAAACTTCTTATCTGCATTATTATTTCTTATTTTAAATACTTCATAAGCAGGAGAAATAATACCTTTAGGTACTATTTGTTGCATATCTATTGAGCCCATCCAAAAATTTAACCCACTCATTGCAATTTCATTTTTTTCAACTATTAAATAACCTGCCGTATTTTTGCTTGCTACTCGTTTCTTAAAATGTTCTGATTGAAGTTTTATTCCATCTTTTGTTACAGACAAAATAGGTAAATAATCTGATCCATTGTGTTTTACTGACTTTGACTCAAATATATCTTGTATTTTAGATTGCTTCCACTTTTGTCCTGAAAATTCCTCAAATCTAACCTTCCCCGTAAGAAGCTTTTGCATAAAGGCATTTTTGAGTTGAGTTTTCGCGGTTATTAGGTTTTCTGTCTTTTCTATAACTTTATCCCAACATGAGAGGATTTCAGCGATTTTTTGTTGTTCGGTTAGTGGAATGAAAGGAATTTTAAAAGAACGTACTTGTTCATAATTCAAACCTTCCCTATTTCCGCCAGCCTGAAATGTATCAATTTGATTTTGTCCTTTGGGAGATAGAAGAAAATGAAGTAAAAATCCAGGTACTAAAGAATTATTTACTCGAATAATACAAACATGCTGGTTTACATTTGATTCAATAACATTCGCAGGAACTATACAAGCTCTACCTATTGATGCTCCAGTTATGTTCATTAAAAGGTCATTCGGCTTTACCATGCTGTTTGACATGGATTTGTGCTGTTTTTCATCAATAAAAGCTATATCATCAAAAGAAAGTCTTCCATAAAGGACATTTTGGCTACGTATGAACGGGATGCCTTCTTTTTTATATGTTGAACTTCCTCCTCGTGGTGTAATCCCACTACCAACCTTAGAAACAATTTCTTTTATTTTCTTAATTTCCCATTCTTCAGGAATCCAACCGAGTTCGGTTTTTTTATAACCTGCTTTATTTTCAATTTTTTCTGCTGTTGTTGCCATTATTTTATTACTCCTACGGGGCAATTTGTCGGTCTTGTATTATTCCAAACATCGATTAGATGTGATTTCATAAGCCTGTGCCAATCTTTTACTATGCAATGATCTTTATTTGATATTGAACCGGCAACTAACTTACAACTCTCAATCTCAAAAGAAGCATTTATGTCGTTATATTTAACATGAAAATGAGCCGGCGCATGTTCTTTAGGATAAACTTCTATTTTTAAATGTCCTTCTAAAAGAGTAACCCGCTGCCTTATATGTATAACGCTACCGTCCGGCCAAACCTGACAGGTATCCAAATTAAATTTTAAATATGCTTCTAAAGCTTCAAGAGTCATTTACTTAACATCCGTATTCTTTTTAATTTCAATCGCTTTTATTTTTTTAACTTCTCTATCAAAGTCAGACACATAATTTTTGTCTTGTATTTTTCGATATTCTTCATATTCTTTTAATGCCAACGATTTGGCTACTTCGTGGCTTATTTTTCCTGCATTTGTCAGAATTTCATATTCACTGAATTTCAAGAACGCATTTAATTTTTCACTCCAGTCCTTCATGTACATTGGTTTTTGTCTGATAGCTTGTAATTCCGCATGGTCAAGGTACATTGATACAATTCTGTTTAAGTGATTTATTTCTTCTTTTTCTAAATAATTTTTGGCAACAGATACATCACCCGGCATTATTTTACCTTGAGGACCTTTTCTCCAGGAAGTTAGTCCCATATTCGGCTTGTCACTGTCTACTCTTGTTGAGACAATTTCTGCTGCCGTTTTACCGGTTATAGCAAAATGCAATTTGTTTTGAACTGTAGCAAAAAAAGTTTTTACACAGTCTGTATTTGCTGAATAATCAATGGATGTAGCATAAATGTCAGTTATTTTCTGATAAGATATTCTTTCGCTGCTGCGGATATCTCTGATTTCTTCTAAAAGTTCGTCAAAGAATCTTGCACCGAATTTAGAACCGTATTTAAAACGGTCGCTGTCGACAACAAAACCTTTATGAATATATTTCTGCAAAATAGATGTTGCCCACTGCCTGAATTGTGTACCCCTGTCCGAATTTACACGATAACCGACAGCAATTATGGCTTCAAGAGAATAAAAAGTTAAATTTCTGGAAACCTCTCTAGTACCTTCTTTTTGAACTTGTAAGAAATCCTTACAAGTTGCTTCGAGTTCAAGTTCTTTTTCATTATAAATATTTTTTAAATGCGAAGTTATGTTTTGCGGTGTTGTGTCAAATAATTCGCCCATTTTCTTTTGGGTAAGCCAAATATTTTCATCAGCATAAAGGACTTCAACACTTACTTTTCCGTCAGGAGAATTATAAAAAGTTATTTCATTATCCGGAACTTTTTTCATATTTTACAACCCCAATTCTTGTAAGTAACCTGCCATTTCATGTTTAACCTGGACCAGCTCACTTTCAAGAGAATTAATTTCATTTTGAACAGCAGCTATATTGATTTCTTCTTCCTCCTCGAAGGTGTCTACATAACGAGGAATGTTTAAATTGTATTCATTTTTAACAATTTCTTCATAGGTGGCTTTGTATGAGTATTTGTCGATTGTTTCGCCTTTGATATAAGTTTCCGTGATCTTATCAATATTTTTTGCTGATAGTTTATTTTGATTTTTACCGCTTTCATATTCATTGCTTGCATCGATAAAAATAACATCCTTAGTGGTTTTGCCCTTATTGAATATTAATATTGCAGCAGGAATACCGGTTCCGAAGAATAAATTTTGCGGTAAACCTATTACAGCTTCAAGAATATTCTCTTCTATGAATTGTCTTCTTATTTTTCCTTCGGCAGCTTCTCTGAAAAGAACACCATGAGGAACTATAACGCCGACTTTTCCGGTTCCTTCGCTTGCTGTTTCTATCATGTGAGTAATAAAAGCATAATCGCCTTTGCTTTTAGGCGGAACACCTCGGTGAAATCTATTGTGTTTATCTGCTGCCGCATCATCCGCACCCCATTTATCAAGTGAAAAAGGAGGATTAGCAACAACTATATCAAATTTCATTAATCTGTCATTCTCAATAAGCTTGGGGTTTCCGATAGTATCGCCCCACTCAATCCGAGCATTGTCCATTTCGTGCAGAAACATATTCATTTTACAAAGCGCCCAGGTGCTTCCGTTGCTTTCCTGACCGAAAATAGAAAAGTTAGAGCTTTTAACTTCTTTTGCAACTTGAATCAATAGTGAACCTGATCCGCAAGTCGGGTCTGAAATCCTGGAACTCTCTTTAGGCATTAAGAGTTTTGCAAGAAGTATCGAAACTTCATCAGGGGTGTAAAATTCGCCGCCTTTTTTGCCGGCATCACTTGCAAATCTTCCTATTAAATACATATAAGTGTTGCCGATAATATCTTTATTATTGATTTTAGACGGTCTTAAATCTAATTTCGCGTCTGCAAAGTCTTCAATAAGATTTTTAAGCCTTCTGTTGCGATCTTTAGGCTCTCCGAGATTTGCTTCCGAGTTGAAATCTATGTTTCTGAATACACCTTCAAGCTTTGATTTATTGGCTTCTTCGATTTCTTCTAAGGCGTGATTGATTATTTCACCGATATTTGTCTCTTGTCGCATACTGTGTATGTAATCAAAATCACATTTATCAGGAAGAATAAATCTTTCTCGACTCATTCTGCGATCGATACGCTCTTTATCGTCGCCAAATTCTTTTTTACAATTTTCAAGTTTATCTTTCCATACATCACTTAAGTATTTGATAAACAGAAATACTAAAATATAATTTTTATACTCTGACGGATCAACAACACCTCTAAATGTGTCGCAAGCTTTCCAGGCTATATTGTTAATTTCATCTTGTCTGACTTCTTCAATTGTAGGCATTTTATATTCTCCTTTTTATAAATTAATTTTGCTTAATAACATTTCGTTGATTAAATGATGACGTTTTTCCGTAATTTCCTGATAAATTTGTTTTTCTCTACGGCTTAAATCATAAGCTTTGACAATATTTTCTTGAGTTTTTATATCGGGTATTCTGACTTCAAGTTCTTTCAACTGTCCGATATTAATAATAAGAATTGAAGTACCGGCTCTATTACTTACAAAATACTTTTGGGCAGGCCGTTGATTAATATACCAAGTTAAGTATTCCGGCAGTATCGATTGATCTGCAACTTTTAAAATATAAAATTGTGAAGTTGCAATCGTGTCCTCAAGGTCTTCTTTAATAAGTATCGCATCATTATTAAAACCTCTTGGCATAAATAAAATCGTATTTTTACTAATCAAATATTCCTTTTTAACTTTTTCAATTTTAACTTTTAAGAGTTCAGAAATATTTAAAGAGTAGTCTTCTACATCTTTCATTTGTATAACGCTATAATTACCGCTTAGGTCGTGCTCAAATCTTTTCCTGAATTGATAACCTAATTGAATTTGACATACGTCTTGTAATTTTTTAACTTCGATATTTGACATTAAATAAAATTTCCTTAAATTTTTCTTGATATAATTCATTTAATTCATATTTCAAGCTTAACATACTATTTGAAAAATACAAGATATTATTTTTGATGTTTTCTGTTTAATTCAATCAAGCTTATTGACAAATTCATAATAATATAACAATCATAAGTGTCTTAGACTTAAAACAAATATTTACAAAATATTACATGAAAAATTTTAGAGGTAATTATTCCCTTTTTATTAAATAGTTTTTGAATTTAATAAAAATAATGATCTTTTAACTCTATTAACCTATCAAAAGCTGCTCTTTTGGCATCATCTTGTGTATTATAATAGTTTAAACTGTATATGCATTCAGTATCCTTATTTTTTAATCGTCCTGTCCAATGACTACCCTTTTGAAATATTACTATATTAAAACCATCTGTATTTATATAATCATTTCCGTTTGAACTATGTCGCCAGTTTCTTGATAGCCATTTTTTTTTACGTTTCAATATATTAATAAATTTTTTTTCCCTTGATTTAGCTAAGGTGTAGTCAGATTCCATTTTAGCCGCACATTCACAACCAACTACTAATGTTTCTGGATAATTAGGGTGCCTTAGGGAATGGGCATATCTTATTTTAACACCCCGACACATTTGACAAAAAATACGATCATCTTCCAAATCTTCCATATCAAGAAATTTCCAACCATTGTGTGGAATTCCTTTTTGATCCCAGAGTCCAGACATTCAATAATAACCTTAATTAGCTAACAAACTAAGTATATCAGAATATTCAGCAAAGAGCTGTTTTCTATTTCAATAAAATATACAAAGGAATATTATAAGTTATGAAATTTTTTGTTATTCATGAACAATTTAAATAAACTATTGTAAAAAGAGAGCTCAGCTCCTAAAACTCTTAGAATGTTGGGGTTTTACATTTAAACTATTTTAACTTTGTGTATTAGCTTGCTATTATTGACCTTGAGGCACATTAAGCTAATGTCTTAATTAAAACAGCTAGATAACATACTTATAAATACATGCCGGATTCGTTTTAATCTCTTAGGTTCTCTGGTCAGTAGGCTCAAAGAGCCCTTCAAAAGTGTTTTAATATTATATAAGTTTTTTATTATCCGGATCAAAAGGTACTAAAGTACAAATAAGCACCGTTCATTATATTACACGGTGCTTATTTGTTATAAATATGATTTTTTTAATCCAAATCCAATGTCTTTTTAATATCTTTTATTAATATGTACAAGTGCAAACTATCGATTGGTGAAGGTTCAAAGCCGTATTTCAAGTAAAATTCTTTAGCCTGTTCGTCTTTTGCATGAACAATAATTCCTCTAACTCCAACCTTTGCGGAAACTTGAATAGACATCAGCAAAGCATTCATCAATAATGAAGAGCCTATTCCTTTGTTTTGTGCTGTTAAATCAACAGCCAGCCTTGTTATTAAAATTAAAGGAACTGGATAACCGCCTAGTCCCTGACCAATTCTAGGAGGAGCAGAAACTTTTTCAACTGAGCATACAGATAAACAATAGTAGCCGACAACTTTATTCCCTTTGGTTGTGACGTAGCACTTGGAAGAATTGTTTAATGTATTATCCAAGGCATTTTTCAATAAATAATTGTTTAATGCCGGCTTGCCGCAATCAAATTGAGTTACATCATGCTCTTTTGTCAATATTACTGGTGAATTTAGTTTATCCGGCATCGAAAACACTATGCTTTGAAAATAATTTTTTCAGACCGGCTATTTCTTTAGGAGGAGAATTTAAAGCTTCATTGAACAATTCCCATTGCTCCTCAGTTAATATGAAATGCACCTGATTTGCAAGAACTTCCTGAGCCGCCGCATAAGAGTTTTCAAGCACAAAGTTTGTAAGAGACGTATGTTTAAGTTCAGCGGCTTTTTCTAGCACTTCTTTTTGTGTAGAGCTTACCCTTAGAAATAATCTTTCATCTTTTTGAACTTTTTTAGGACTTGCCATGTTTATTCACCTTTTTTAAAATTTAAGTATTTAATTACAATATAACATACCGTACGCACTTTGTACATCCATTAAGTTAAAAGTATATGATATAAAAATATTTAATCAAATTCCTCGCTGTTGGAACTTTTAGAGTTCAAAAAATGGTGCGGTTTAATATGGGTACTAATAATAATAAAGGTATGTTTTTAAATCCTTGCCCCCGGGGCCCTTCTTTAAAAAGTACACTCGCAAGCTCGCATATATCTATAGGGGGGAGGTCCGAGACTATGTTCAGGAAATCTTGTTTCAAATTTGTTGCAACAAGCCCAATAAAGCCCTCAAAAATGAGTAAAATTGTGATAAAAGAGAAAGAGACTCGAAGGTAAGCCAGGAAACAAATGCGATTAAATAATATAAAACCCGCAAAAGCAGTCATAGAAGGCTTTTACGTCCTTCTAAGCGGTAGGTCATTGGTTCGAATCCAATCCAGGGTACTCTTTATTTTTTAAGTTATTATTGAATTTCAGCCATTTTCACTAAGGCTGATTTTTTTGTTTTCGAGTACTTTTTATCATTCAGTGGCAAATCCGTGGCAAGTTGATTAAATTTGACATTAATTTAGAAAGTCGGAGAGCTATTATTTAAAATTTATAATTGCCAAACGCATACTTTATAGGACTAATATGAAATCGAAAATATTAAAATATATTTTAAATCATTATCTAAAAAGTAGAGACTGTAATGGATGTTCAGTACCGACTTTAATTAGAAAATATAAAGATATTGTATTAATTAAACAAACCTTGATTGAGCTATTGAGAGAAGGCTCAATTAACTTATATTACTGCAATACAAACCCTTTTATAAAGAATTTTGATTTAAAAATACCTTTAGATAAACAAATAAGTATAATAACTGATTTACCTGATGAATATAAACCCGTGATTATTGAAAAAATAAAAACAAAAAAAATGAGTCCTTTAATAATATATGGGGATGATGATTTTTCACCTGTTTCTTTATATCCTTCAGTTGATTTGATTGAAAAGGCAACAAATAATAAAAAAAAATACTTAGAGGTCATCTGAAAAGTATTGAAAAATAGGTCACAATATTGTTAGGTAT